>JAJRTC010000087.1 GCA_024278445.1 Nitrospirota bacterium | reverse complement strand
TCCAGCCGTTCATTTGACGGGTCGTTTTTATCTATAACCCATTTGCCATCGCGCTTCATAATTCGCGTCCATGAGCCGCCGATCTGTTTTTTGATTTCGGTTATGAACGTATCCACAACTTCTTGCGACCAGTAATCGCCGCTTGTGAGGTCTCCTGCCGGGAGGGTGCCAATAGCCTGAAGATGTTTTGCCAAAGTCATCTGCTGACCGTCAGGTGCGTTGCCTACCCCGACCAAACCGCCAGGGTAGCTTGCCACACTTACATATTCATGGTTAACCCACAGGTAGCCTGAGTTGGGGTCACCGTTCCATTGCGGTGCGCCACCACTTTCCCATCCGTCGCCGAAATAGGAGATATAGTCGTTATTAGCTCCAAACTTTTTTCCGTCAGAAGTTGTTAAGTCCAGCCAGGAAACGAGTACGTTGCCTGTTAGGCCGTCAATGACTCTGAAATTATCGTCCTTTGCCGGTGGTAACGGGAAGTTTTGATCTTTAAGAGTTCCGGCTTTATATTCCGCTACTTTTTCCTTAACCACCTGTGCAAAGGTTTTGGAATTATCGGTGGGATAAATTGCGACGACAGATGACAAAGGATCGGCCCCGATGCCTGGGGGAGGGGTACTGATAGAGTTCAGGGAATTTGCCATCGCGATTCCATGCTCACCGTAACTGGCAAGCAAAATGAGAAGAGTTAACAACTTCACAAGTCTGGTTTTCATAATTTTTCCTAATTTAATTGTTCAAACTGAAGCTTTGTTCACAATGTTCCATGCGGGATATAACTATCAGGATGACTGTTAAAAAGGTGTTAAGCTTTTTTAAAATTTTTGCTAATTCAACCGGTGAAGATGTAATAAGGGTGTTTGCAGAAAAGGCGGGGTTCTTGACTACGTCTTTTTTGCAGAGGGTCGCTTGTTGGCAAGTGCCATGCTTATGTAATCGTACTCCCGCTCAAACAGGTGGGACTCAATTTTAAAAGTTTTATCCATACGGCAAGGCAACCTCTTAACAGGTTTCTAACGCAAACTTAAACGAACTTTAACCTCGCTGGCCCAAATACTTTTATACCATTGACTAAAATAATTTTATGGATAATTTATTATGTCACGAACGTACAAAGCAGACCTTCACGTACATTCTAAGTATTCGAATAAACCGACAATCTGGGCACTCCGAAAGATAAACTGCCCTGAAAGTTTCACATCTCCGGAACAGGTGTATCAAACTGCGATCAAGCGGGGAATGGATTATGTGGCCATTACGGATCATAATACGATAACCGGCGCGCTGGAAATAGCCCACCTGCCAAACACATTCATAAGTTCAGAGATTACGGCCAGCTTCCCTGAGGATAGTTGCAAGGTTCACGTTGTCGTGCTTGGCATCGGGGAAACCGATTTTAAGGAAGCGCTGGCCCTGCGCAAGAATGTTTATGAATTCACGCAATATTTAAGAAACCGCAATATTGCTCATTACCTGGCCCACCCGCTATATGACTTGAACGGAAAACTCAAGCGTTCGAATGTTGAAAAACTTTTACTGCTTTTTGATGTTTTCGAGTCAAAAAACGGGTCAAGGGCTCCACGCTACAATGCTCTTCTGGAAAAACTGTTACTTACGGTTGATCGCAAAACAATAGAGCGCCTGGCCAACATCTATAACATAGAGCCGCTCGGTGAGAGGCCCTGGCTCAAGGGGATGGTTGGTGGATCTGACGACCATAGCGGTATATTTATAGCAAGGGCTTACACTGTTGCAAGGTGCGGCGAATCGATTGGTGATTTTATTTCATCCGTTCAGAATGCAGAGTCATGGGCCGGAGGAGAGCATGGCGACCCTTTAACCGTTGCCCACAGCCTGTATGGCATTGGCTACAGCTTTTTTAAAGAACGCCTCAAGGGAGAAAATTCAGGTTTTAGAAAACAGTCATATCCATTTATAACTACCCTTGTAAGCAAGGTTTTTGACACGCCTTCAGCAAAGCTTACCATGGCAGAAAAAGCGCGAATGGTTTTGAGCAACGCTTTTAAAAGGCAGGGTGACAGTTTTGACGATTCCTCCATAGAAGAGGCGTTAGATTCTGAAGCAAAAAAAATTCTTAACGATAAAGACTTTTTAAAAAGCCTGGCTTCTGGAAACGTAAACAGAAAAATATTTTCGGTTACAAGCTATCTTGCCAACCGCATAATGTACATCTATACTCGCAGGCTTACAAAAACGTATTCGTCACAAGGTTTTTTTGATCTCATACACTCCTTTAGCGCAATCAGCGTTTCACATCTTCTTGTCTCGCCATACTACATTGCGCACCATGTTCAGCAACGCAGTAAAAAGCTTTTGGCTGAGCTGAACGAAGAGTACATCATGGCAGAGGGCGAGACAGCACCTGAAAAGGTTGCGCTATTTACCGATACGCTGGATGAAATAAACGGCGTTGCAATAACCATAAAAAGGATTCTGGAAGCTTCGAAAAGAAGATGTATTAATTTGACTGTTGTCACGTCTAATGGTGGTAGTGAAGGTTTTAATGATGGCGTGATGAACTTTAAACCGGTTGGCGAATTTTCTCTTCCTGAATACCCGGAACTTAAAATGAGCTTTCCGCCTATTCTCAATATGGTCAACTATTTTGAGGAGGAAGGCTTTACCCGCATTCACATAAGCACTCCGGGGTCGCTTGGAATGATAGGGCTTTTTATCGCAAAACTTTTCGACGTTCCCGTTTCCGGAACATATCACACAGACATACCTCAATATGTAAAAGAACTAACTGACGATGAATTCATGGAAGATGCGGCCTGGAGCTTCATGATCTGGTTTTATAATATGCTGGATGAAGTTACTGTGCCATCCGCCAGTACCAAGGTCCAACTCATAGAAAAAGGGCTTGCCGAGAGCAAAATAAAACCTCTTCCTCGCTGGGTAGATGTTTCTGTTTTTACACCGGATAAGAAAACTCCTGAAATATGGAGCCGCTATGGCTTAGGTTCGTTTCCCAAGCTTATTTATGTGGGCCGAATATCAAGGGAAAAAAATCTTTCGATTTTGTCCAGTGTTTTTAAAACGTTGATTGACGATGGATATCATGCTGACCTTGTAATGGTAGGCGATGGCCCATACAGAAAAGAAATGGAAGCATGCCTGGCTAGCTATCCTGTTTTGTTTACAGGGTTTTTAGCGGGCGAAGCTCTATGCTCGTTTTACGCTTCATCAGATATTTTTGTGTTCCCAAGCGCGACAGACACTTTTGGGAATGTGGTTTTGGAGGCTCAGGCTTCTGGCCTGCCGGTTATCGTAACCGATAAGGGTGGGCCAAAAGAGTTAATGGTAAATGCCGAGACGGGGATCGTGGTGGAGGCTAATAGTGAAGAGAGCCTTTTGAAAGCTATTAAATATCTTCTGGAGAATAAAACGCTTGTTTCTTCCATGAGCTCAGCCGCGCGAAGTTTTGCGCAGGTAAACGCGCCTATTGGAGACCAGGCCTATTCCACTATATTTAATTTTGGCGTAGCCCCGCCAGGGGAGCCCAACTCCAAAAATGAACTGGTAAAAGTGTAATCAGATGCTAATCAAAACACTCTCACATCTGGCCCGTAAAAAGGTGCCAAGCCAGGTTGTCATCCAATATACAGATAATTGCAACGCCTCATGCCCGCAGTGCGGGATGCGAAAGTCCAATAAATTTCTCCGTTCCACCATGAAGGTGGCGGAGGCCAAAAAAATAATAGACCACGCGGCGAAGAACGACGTCTCTGCCCTTTCGTTTACAGGCGGGGAGCCTATGCTCTATTTTAAAGAACTAACGGGCCTTATAAGCTATGCAAATAAAGCCGGGATAAAGTATATAAGGACGGGCACAAACGGGTTTCTTTTCCAAAACCATACAGACCCGGGTTTCACCCGACGTATGGAGATGATGGCGCAGACCCTGGCTTTCACAAAAATTTACACATTCTGGATTAGTATAGATTCGTCTGTTCCTTCATTGCATGAAGAAATGCGCGGTCTTCCAGGTGTGATTGCAGGAATCAGAAAAGCGCTTCCAATTTTTCATAGCTACAACCTTTATCCTTCCGCAAACCTTGGAATTAACAGAAACGTGGGAGATTTAAAAGGGCTCACGGCACGCGACCCCTGCAATTTTTATCAAGGATATAAAACTGCGTTTAAGAATTTTTTCGACTTGATAATTGACATGGGTTTTACAATGGTTAACGCCTGCTATCCCATGAGTGTTGACTCTACGGAAAAAACGGGCCTCGACGCCGTATACGAGGCTACGTCGGAGGCACCTATAGTCAATTTCACATCAGAGGAAAAGGCTCTTTTATTTAAAGCTTTGGCGGATACCATTCCCGAATACAGGCACAAGATAAGAATATTTTCTCCACTGGTTTCACTCGGTTCGCTTATTCGGAAATATTCAGGCGAGCCTGATGCATCTTACCCGTGCAGGGGAGGGGCAGACTTTTTTTTCGTAGACGCAAAAAATGGAAACGCATACCCGTGCGGCTATAAAGGCGGAGAGAGCCTTGGACAATTTACTCGCCTTGATCTGACTAAAAACGGAGATAAACCATCTTGCAGGGAATGCGACTGGGAATGCTTCAGGGATCCTTCCGAGTTATTCGGGCCACTGCTTGATATGTTTGACAAGCCGTTATCGTTTATAAAAAAGATTAGGAACGATCGCGAATACATGAAGGTTTGGCTTGATGATACGCTTTACTATCGAGCCTGCGACCTGTTTAACGGAAGGAAAAAACCTGACTATAAAAAGCTTGCATCATTTAAAGTTAAAAATTCAAGTTCATTTGTTTTCCCCTACCCCATAAATATTAAAAATCCATCCTACGCGAACGTTGAAGATTAAAGTCGTAACGGCGGGAATCCTTAGCGTCTTTCTATTTGCTTCCTGGCAAAATGCGCCTGCCTTCGCAAGAGATGCGAATGATTACAAAATATATGTGGCGCTCGGTTTTCATGTGAACCTTATTCACTCTTTCCGGGGAGACACGCCTGATGAAGCCGGGTTCGGACAGGATATACGGATTATAAGAAAAACCATAGACACGCTGAACATGTACAACAAACGTGGTGTAGACGTAAAAGCCGTTTGGGACTTTGACAATTTGTTTTCGCTTCAGGATATCTTGCCGAAGTATGCGCCAGACATAATTGACAATATAAAAACACGAGTTAAAGCGGAGCGGGACGAAGTCATTTTAATGTCCTATAACAATGCCGTCTCGTCCGCTCTTACGGAAGGTGAGTTCAGGCTATCGGTGCGAAGGGCTATCACCAATAAAGCTCAAAGCGGTGTTAAAGATATTTTTGGCGAGTTTAGCCCGATTGTTAGACCTCAAGAGATGATGACCACGCCGGGAAATTTTAACCTTTACAAAAAGTTGGGCATCAAGGCCGTTGTGCTTTATTACAGCGCCATTCCTTTTGACGCCATCCGAAGCTTTATTCGCCCTCTTAGGAGATATGAAGCCCATAATCCACTTAACTATGTTAACCGGGAAACCGGTGAGAAAATGGTCGTCATCCCGGCGTATAACACAGGCGACCTTGTAGAGAACGGAAGCCTCAGGTCTTGGGCCAGAACATTGCACAAAAAACAGATATCAGGGGAGATAAAAGGAGACCTTCTTATCTTTATAAATTCAGATGCCGACGACCCTTACTGGTATGGCTACGGGTTGCCATGGTATCTGAACTGGCTTCCAAACGCCAATGGTGTTGAGCAACTGATAGAAGAAATATCCGAGCTTGAATATGTTAAATTTACAACGCTTGCGGATTACCTGAAGGGCCACCCTCCCGTTGGTGAAATTTCCTTTGGTCAGGACACTGCCGATGGAAGTTTTAGCGGCTACAATTCGTGGGCAGAAAAACCTTCCAGCCAAGCTTACTGGACCCATATAGTTGCGAACAGACGAGCGCATCGACTGATTAAAAAAATATTTGAAGCAGAAGCTTTGCCCGTTTCATCTGAGATATCAAACCTGTTAAAACTATCAATGGGCAAAAGGTTGGAATTGCTGTCTGCAACTAATTTCGGAATCGCGGCACCTTTTTTAGTCAGAGGACGCATAAAAGCGGCAGATAAAATAGTAAGGGAAATGAAAGTTTATTCAGGTATGGCGCTGGAACTTGCATTAAAAGTTACCGATAAAAAATTGAATAACGCCTATGGAGCTATCTTAAAGCCAAGTAATTCCACCTTTCTTAAGTCATTCATGTTTTTTAACAGTCAAAAAGAAAACTTGGCGAAGGCAGGGCAATTCCTCACTCTGGAAATAGCTGGGGCGGCTTTTGAAAAGGGCGCAACCTTTAATATAATTTCAAAAAACGGCACAATTATAATCCCGTATGTTATAGATATTTTTCGTGATGATAACCGTCAACTCAACCTGTTAAAGCTCTACGTCGCCAATAGCTATCGCATGGTCGATGGAACATATTTCCTTTACTCTACCAAAAACCAAAAAAATAAAAAGAGTGGCGGCCCTGTCTTCGCCTCAAAAAAAGTTTTTAAAAATCAGTATATCGAGGTGCGGCTTTCCGATAACGGTTTTATCAGCGAAGTTATGTATAAAGGTATCCGGCAACTTGAGGCCGGTAGCCTGATGCCGGGTGTGAATTATAAAACAGAGAGTGGCCTGCAAAAATTTTCTCCTGAAAACTTTAATCTTGTTGTGGGACGTGATGGTTCAACTGGTGTCGCAAGCTTACGATTGCTCGCAAGCTTTAAAATAGGTGAGGGAGATAGATTAAGCCTAGGTTATGTTAATTACAAGCTGACCTTGATAAGCGGGGTTCCATATCTTTTTATTGAGGGAAATGTCAGCTATCCCGCAACAATGCCAGATGCTTTTTTACCCGGCAGCAATCCTCTGCTTGCCAGAATGTATGACGCTAAATGGGCCGAGGTTATGCCGACGGAGCTGATATTTTCTCACAAGGCCGAGACACGAACTCCATTTAAAATTTTAAAAAGGAATTACCTAGGGAAGGATAGTTCTTATAAACTGGATTATTTTAAGCGTTCAGAAAAAAACCTGAATCTGGCAAGCGTAAATAATCATATAACTTCAGAATATGTGGCTGTAGTGGCAAAAGAAAAAGGGGTTGCCGTAGCTATGGATACTACCGTTTTAGCCAGCTTTGCTTTTTGTCCCATGAAGTTGGATTTTGATCCTGAAAAATCTTTGTTTACTATTCGCCTTAACCCTTTCGGAACCTATTACGGGCCGCAATATTATCAGCCAACATGGGGACAGGGGATTGGGCGGCAAGGAGCTTTAATCGTTGGCCCTCAATTTAACAGCTCAGCTTCTGCCTACAACGGGTCTCAACAAAAATTTTCGTTGATGGTCGCATTTTTTGATGACAAAAACATCCCGTCGCAAGTGAAAAAAGATCTGATAGGTTTCGCCGACCCTCCATTTGTTCTTACACGCAAGAACAAACTAAAACCTGTGGAGAAACTGCAACGTAATGAACGGCCCATGCCGCCCAAAGGCTTTGTTGCGGTTCCAACAACAAAGGGGGTTCGCTTTCAATGGGAGCCAGGTTTTAAAGTGGCCTCATACAGAGTTCGGATAAATGATGATAAAGGCAAACCGAAAGCTGAAATAATAAATGCGCTGGAATTTAAAGCAGGTAGTGCCGGCCTGAGGGTATGGCCTGACCTGCCATTTCTGTTAAAATTGAAAATAATATTTTCCGGAATAGCTGAAAAAATACTTTTTCTTCCTGTATTCAACCTGTCGTAGCTACTTCTCATATCCCCTTAGCCTCAAATAAACAGTTATATAGATGCTTGGATTTGGTAAGCTTGGCTTTAATACCTTGACAATACCTGATTGAAATGCTCATGATTAGCCGGTATGGAACTTTCGGTGGAGTTATGCATAGCTTAAGAAAACGGTCATCATTTGCCTTGTTTGGTCTGCTCACTTATCTTCTTGTGGGGCTAGGCGGCGTGGACGGAATGGTGCTGTGCATCGAAGAGGACGGCCATTTAGCGGTAGAAGCGTTGCACGGCAGTCCGTGTTCATCTCCCTTTGCGCCAACCCTGAAAAATAACCACTGTAGCCCATGTGTTGACATTCTTATTTCGTCGCATGGCGCTGATAACATCGCCGTTAATACCCAGCGTAGTTTTGACGCGGCGGACGCGCAGGTTAATTTGGCCGAGCCATTTATACTCTCCGCATTTGACAAAAGCATATCTTACGAACTTTTCCCAAATTCCCTGGCGGGAAAAACTTCTGCCATGGTTTCCCTTCGCTCTGTAATTCTTCTGGTTTAATCATTTCCAAATAACCATCCGCTCTACCGTAAGTAGAGCAAACTCTATGCGCAGATTTTGCGCCTGATCATTTCTTTTTTTCGTCTAATGGCGAAATGAATTTGTTTATGACCGTGTGTTTTGGAGGAACTAAATGTATTTGAACTTTTTATTGCCGCTTATGGTTGCATTCGTTTTTGTGGCGTCAGGTTGCTCTACGCCACAGGCGAGCAAGGCCTGGCCTGAAAAACAGCCATTAGGAAGCCAGTTGCGCTCGTTTGAACCGCCAACCTTGCCATCCATGCAATCTGAAGCGGATGAAGCTTTAAGTGAAAAGCCGAAAGACGTTATAACGTTGCGTGATTCGCTGGCTTTTGCGTTATTGAAGAACCCGCGCCTTCGCGCGTTTGCATGGGAAATAAGGGCCAGGGAAGCGCATGTTTTGCAAGCGGGCCTTTTACCCAATCCGGATGTTTCGATAGAAATTGAGAATGTTGAAGGTAGTGGCGCGTTTAAAGGAACCGACGTGGCGGAAACCACATTGCAATTGGGGCAGTTGATTGAATTGGGTGGCAAGCGGTTAAAACGTGTCAAGGTGGCAAGCCTTGAAAGAAGCTTGGCTGGTTGGGACTATGAGACTGTAAGAATAGTGACGCTCACTGAAGTTACTAAAACATTTATAGACGTTCTTGCCGCGCAAGAGCGGCTTAAACTTGCAGAAGAACTTGTCACTTTGGCCGAGCGCGCTTTTTCTGCCGCTTCAGAACGTGTTGGTGCCGGTAAAACTCCGCCAATAGACGAGACCAAGGCTAAGGTTGAGCTTTCTGTTAATCGTATTGAACTTGGCAGAGCTGAAAAAAATCTTGTTTCAGCGCGTAAACGCCTTGCAACTTTTTGGGGTAGCCTTGAGCCTGAATTCAAAATGGCTGAAGGTGATCTGGGCCTTATCAAAATGATCCCACCTGCTAGCCAACTCAGAAAGATGATTTCCCAAAACCCCGATATAGCCAGATGGAACACTGAGTTGGAACGGTTCCGGGCGGCTGTGGATTTGGAGAGGGCAGGGAGAGTTCCTGATTTGACGGTTGCAGGCGGTGTGCGCCGTTTGAGTGAAACGGACGATAGCGCCATCGTTTTAGGTGTGTCGATGCCCCTTATGATATTCAACCGCAATCAGGGAGCCTATCAGGAAGCACGTTTCAACCTTGCCAAAGCGTTGGAGCAACAAAAAGCCGAGGAGCTTTTAATCGTGGCTAAGCTTGCTGATGGATATCGTGATTTATCTACGGCATATGCTGAAGCTACCGCTCTTAAAAGCGATGTTATTCCAGGAGCGAAGCAGGCTTTTGAAACTGCGCGGGAAGGATATCTTCAAGGCAAGTTCGGGTATCTTGAAGTGCTTGACGCGCAACGGGTACTTTTTAAAACTAAAGAAAAATATATAGACGCGCTTGCGGCTTATCACAAGGCGTCTGCCAACGTTGAAAGACTTATAGGGGCTTCGCTTGACGCGGTAGATGCCCTAACGATACAAGTGACGGGAGATAAATAGATGCGTAGAAAAATTGTAATGACAATGTTTATCGGAATGCTTTCCGGGATAATGATATTTGGCCTCGGCGCTTGTAACCTGGTTTCAGACGAGAAACAGGCGCATGAGGAGCATGACGATCATGAAGGTGAAAAGGGTGATGGGCATGATGACCATGAGGGTGGTGATGAGCATGGCGAGGAAATCGTGCGTCTTTCCAAAGCTGAACTTGAAGAATTCGGCATAGAATTTGCCGTTGCAGAGTCAGGCGAGCTAAAAAGGAGTGTTGCGCTTCCAGGTGAGATAGTTGTGAACGCAGACAGGATGGCCCACATCGTTCCACGCGTGTCTGGTGTTATTAGCAAGGTAACGAAAAACCTGGGAGACAAGGTGCGCTCAGGCGAGGTGATGGCCGTGCTTGAGAGCCGGGAATTGTCTGACGCCAAGGCGGAATATCTGGCGGCGCACGAGCGGCTTGCCTTAGCCGAGGTGAACTTTGCAAGGGAAGACAGGCTACGCAAGAAAAAGGTTTCCTCAGAGGAAGATTATCTTAATGCCAAGCAGGCGTTGGCAGAGGTTCGCATCGAGCTTCGTTCCACCAAGCAGAAGCTCCATGCGTTGGGATTTTCCAAAGCATATTTGGCTGAGTTGCTAAATAACCGTGATACGACATTTACCCAATACAAAATCACGGCTCCGTTTAGCGGAACGGTAATAGAAAAACATGTAACGCTGGGAGAGGTGGTTAAAGATGACGCTGAAATATTCATCGTTGCAGACTTAAACACCGTGTGGGTAAACCTGAGTGTTTACCAGAAAGACTTGCCGTTCATTCGTGAGGGGGAAAAAGTGTTGGTGGTAATTGGCCACGGCACCCCTAAAATGGAAGGCGTGATTTCCTACGTCGGCCCCATAGTTGGCGAAAAAACCCGCACAGCCCTGGCTCGCGTCGTTTTACCGAACAAGGACGGCAACTTAAGGCCCGGCCTGTTTATTAGCGGAGAAATTGAGGTAGAGGGGGGAATGGCTAACGTTATCGCGCCAAAAGCGGCGTTACAAACGTTTGAGGACAGAGACGTTATTTTTGTTGAAACAGATAAAGGGTTTGAACCCAAGCCCATAACCATAGGCCGCAAAAACAGGACACATGTAGAAATTATCTCCGGGCTGTCGGCAGGCCAGAAATATGTTTCCAAAGGCGCATTCACCTTAAAAGCAGAATTGTCCAAGGGCGCGTTTGGCTCTGGGCATAGCCATTGAGGATAAAATAATCATGGAAAGATTAATACATTTCGTTCTCGGCAATCGTTTGCTGGTTGTTGTTTTTGGTCTCCTGGTCATGGTAGGCGGCTATTACAGTTATTTTAAATTACCTATTGACGCTTTTCCCGATGTTTCTCCAAATCTTGTGCAAGTGTTTACAGAAACGGAAGGCTTGGCACCCGAAGAAGTTGAGAAATATGTAACCTACCCTGTAGAAGTCGCAATGAACGGTCTGCCTGGTGTAGCCAAAATACGTTCTGTTTCAAACTTTGGTCTGTCGGTTGTGAACGTCTATTTTGAGGATGGGATGGACATTTACTTCGCCAGACAATTGGTTAACGAACGTCTGCAAGAAGCGAGGGAACAGATACCGAATGGTTTCGGCGACCCTGCTATGGGGCCAATATCCACCGGTATGGGGCTTATCCTGTTTTACTATCTGGAAGACGAAACAGGCAAGTACTCCATGGAAGAACTTCGAACGATCCATGACTGGCTGGTAAAATTCCATCTTCAGACTGTACCGGGCGTTACAGAGATTTTGGGCATAGGCGGGTATGAAAAACAGTTTCATATCGTTGTGGATCCTGGTGCGCTCTTACGCTATGAAGTTTCCCTTCCGGAGTTGATTGAGAGGATTCGCGACAACAACCTTAACGTCGGAGCCCAGTTTCTGGAAAAGAACGCCGAGGAATTTATCGTACGTTCGGTTGGTCTTGCTTCCTCTATAGATGACCTTGAGAATATTATTATTAAATCAGTAGACGGTACGCCGATTTTCCTTAAGAGCCTTGCGGATGTTCGTGTTGGTGGGGCGATACGGCGTGGTGTTCAGACCAGAAACGGTTTGGAAGAAGCTGTTGCGGGAATGGTTATCAAACTGTTTGGCACAAACTCATCCACCGTAATCGGTGCCGTTGAGGAACGGCTTTCGGAAATTAACAAGATTTTGCCTGAGGGCATAAAAATAGTTCCTTACTATGAACAAAAGGCGCTTGTTGAAGCTTGTGTAAAAACAGTTAAAGACGCGTTGATTGAAGGCATTATTCTTGTCCTGATAATCTTGATTGTTTTTCTCGGTGCGGTTCGCCCAAGCCTTGTTGTTGCGATGGCTATCCCGTTCTCCGTGTTGTTTGCCATGATTGGAATGAATCTTTTCGGCATTTCCGCGAATCTTATGTCCTTTGGCGGGTTGGCCATAGCCATCGGAATGATGGTGGACGGAAGTGTTGTTGTGGTGGAGAACGTGGAGCGTTTGTTAGCAAAAGCCGACCCGAAAGAGCCGCGTATCCATGTGGTGGCGCGAGCTTGCGTTGAGGTTGCGCGTCCTATCGTTTTTGCTATTTCTATTATCATTATTGTTTTCCTGCCGCTCTTTACTTTGCAGGGCGTGGAAGGTAAAACGTTCCGCCCACTGGCCTACACTATAGCCTTGGCTATGTTCGGCTCGGTTCTGTTTACTATTTTCATCGCACCGGTTCTTTCACAAGTGTTGATGCGCAGGCCCAAAGGTGTGGCTCATGAAGGTGAAGATCATGACATATTGATAGTGCGTATTCTCAAGAAGCTATATGAACCCGTGGTGCGATTTTTCGTGCGTCATCGTTCATTGGCCGTAATTCTGGCGGGGTCGCTCATCGTTGTCGGTGGGCTTATCTTCCCACGGCTGGGGTCGGAATTTACCCCCACGCTACAGGAAGGCACATTGGTGCTAAGGCTTACGATGGCTCCTTCCATTGCCCTGACCGAAAGCACGAGAGTGACCATGAGAGTGGAGAAACGCCTTATGGACGTCCCTGAAATAACCGGCGTAGTCACAAGAATTGGTCGCGGCGAGGTTGGTGCCCATACGGATCCTGTAAACAGCGCCGAGATGTATATTTTACTCTCACCCAGGGAGGAATGGCGTTTTCCGAACGACCAGAAACGACTTGAGGATGCCATACGCACGCACTTAGGTGAAATTCCGGGTGTGATGACAAACTTCACCCAGCCAATCGCAATGACAGTCGACGAGCTTTTGGAGGGAGTGCGTGCTGAGCTTGCCATCAAACTCTTTGGGGATGATCTGAAAACCCTGAAAGCGAATGCAGACAGTATCGTTAAGGTCATAGGCAAAGTTCGCGGCGCTTCCGATGTGCAGGTCGACCAGATCAGCGGAACACCACAACTGTTGATTCGAATAGATCGCCAGGCCATAGCCCGTTACGGCATTAATATCTCCGAGGTGCAGTCAGTTATCCGTGCTGCCGTTGGTGGTGAGAAGGC
>JAJRTC010000086.1 GCA_024278445.1 Nitrospirota bacterium | reverse complement strand
GCCATGCACACGGTGGAAGGAACTGTGGCAAGGATGAAAAAGCTGATAGAAAAACTTTCGACCGTGCAAGGCGGCTTTGAGTTTAAGCTTGAATCGGTCAACCTGGCTTCTCTTGTTGGGAACAGTGCAGACAAAGCGATAATGGGTTATGAGAATAGTATAAAAATATCTCAAGACATAGCTGAAGCTTTGGCAGTTTATATCGACCGGGAGGCGATGGAAATGGTATTCTTGAACATCATCAAAAACTCTTGCGAAGCCATATATGGCGATGGCGCAATTGATATAAAAGCTTCTATGAACGGCCAGAATGTAGAGATCGTCGTGTCGGATACCGGGTGTGGCATGTCTGAAGAGTTTATAGAGAAAAGTCTTTTTATGCCGTTTAAATCTACCAAGGACTACGGTTTTGGGATAGGGCTTTACCAGTGCAAATCTATTGTGGAAGCGCATGGGGGCAAGATTGATGTTACGAGTGAAAAAGATGAGGGAACCACTTTCATACTGAGTTTACCTGCAAGCGGTGGCAGAAGAGCGTAGCTTAAAAACTTATGGCAACTACCAAAATACTCGTTGTTGAAGACGATAAAAATATAAGAACCCAAATGAAGTGGGCGTTGGCCTCTGACTATGAAGTCTTTTTGGCAGAAGACGGTGTTGAGGCTATGGAGGTTCTTGCAAGTGAACGTCCTCCACTGGTCACGTTAGACCTGGGGCTGCCTCCAAACCCTGAGGGAACAAGCGAAGGCTTAAAGTTGCTCGGCCAAATTTTAGGAATTGCTTCAAATACGAAAGTTATCATCGTAACGGGTAATCCGGATAGGTCTGCCGCCTTAAACGCTATTTCACAGGGAGCACACGATTTTTTTACAAAACCTATAGATATAGACGAGCTAAAAGCCATATTAAAACGTGCGTATTATGTGTATACGCTTGAAGCTGAATACAAGGCCTTACAAAAACAGGTCGGCGCAGGAGATTTTGACGATCTTATCGGCACGAGCCCGGAAATGCAATCGGTTTACAGTTCCATAAAAAAAGTGGCTACAGCCGATATCCCGGTTCTGATAACGGGTGAATCTGGCACAGGTAAGGAGCTTGCCGCTAAAGCCATCCATAACAGGAGTATGCGCAAAGAAAAACCTTTTGTTCCGATAAACTGCGGCGCCATACCTGAAAACCTTATGGAGAGCGAGCTTTTTGGCCATGAAAAGGGTGCGTTTACAGGGGCGCATGCCCAAAGGAAGGGTAAAGTGGAAATGGCCGACGGTGGCACGTTGTTTCTTGACGAAATAGGGGAGCTTCCCCCGCAACTTCAGGTGAAGATGTTGCGTTTCCTTCAGGATCACAAGGTGGAGCGCGTAGGTGGCAGAAAAGCTATGGAAATAGACGTAAGGGTCATAGCGGCCACTAACCGTGACCTGTCGCAAATGGTGTCTGCGGAGACTTTCAGAGAAGATCTATATTATAGGCTGGCTGTTGTTACTATCGATATGCCACCTCTCAGGGAGCGTGTGGGCGATATCGAGCTGTTGGCCAAATCTTTTCTCCAGAAGTTTGCCGTTAACCGAGATATGCCTAAACAGCTTGGTAAAGAAGCCATGGACGCCGTAAGGGCTTATAACTGGCAAGGAAACGTAAGAGAGCTTGAAAATACCATGCGCAGGGCTAATCTTGCCGAGGGGCGTACGATTACATTGGAGGATCTTGAGCTTAACACAGGTAAAAATGACGTTCAACCGCTTGATTTAAAAGAGGCCAAGGATGCTCTATACAGAAAATATATACATTTGGCTTTTGTTAAACACAAGGGCAATATAACCAAAGCGGCGGAAGAGCTTAAAATATCACGTCCTACCTTGCACAGCATCATGAGAAGACTAGGGATAGATCTGGAATAGCGGGATTTTTCCATTCCTCTTCTTTGTCCCTCGGCAATTCCCCTTCTTAGACTTTGTTTGTTCCTTGTGGCATTTTACCCTGCAAAATCAACAGGTTGCTGAAAAAGTCGTTCAAACCGTCATTCTGAGGAGCCGCAGGCGACGAAGAATCTCATAACATTACTAATATTAACGGTTGAGATTCTTCGCGGAGCCTGCCCTGAGTGCACGTAGTGAATCGAACGGGCTCAGAATGACAATTGGGAATAGTTTTTCAGCAACCTGTTAGTGGGCGTAAGCTCTTAAGTAAACTTTTTTACATCTGATTTGTGCCGATAACTATTTGAAAAATATGCTCATTTTAGCTTTTACCATATATTTTTTATATTCTTTCAAAACAGCTGTAAACTTTCTTTACAGCTGTTTCGGGCGGCCTGCTTTTATGAAAGTGCTTGTTATATATAGCCTTATCCTTATTTCTCCTGTTTTTATTACACTTTAAACCCCCTTAGCTATAAAAACTTTTTACACTTCGATAGCGTTTTCTGAAAGCGATTGTTTCTGTTGTTATAAAAAAAAACCTTATTAATCAAATAGGTAAAGTTAGTGTGGCCGATTTGATGTCGATTGGCACAAAGTTTGTATATGTGTTGTGTATGATGAGAAATAAGAACACGAAACACAATGTTGCGGGTTTAAATAGAGTGAAAAAAATAAAGACTATGAACAAGGGGGAGAAAATGAAACGAGTTGGTGCCTTATTTATGATGTGTTTCCTGGCCTTAGGGGTCGGAAATGCAAATGCGTCGTTAATTGGCGTAAATCTCAGTTTACCCGATATCTTCTCAAACTCGACGGGTACGTATAGCTATGATGCCGCAACACAGGTATTTACTGCTAGCGCCACAACACACACTATTACGTTTGACGGTATTACCTCGTACAACGTTACTGATGGAACCTACCAGCTT
>JAJRTC010000085.1 GCA_024278445.1 Nitrospirota bacterium | reverse complement strand
TCCAGCCGGTCGAGAAACCCGCCATGGCCAGGTATTATCCAGCCTGAATCTTTCACTTTGCCCCGTCTTTTTATGGCGGACTCTGTAAGGTCGCCCATCGGGCCGATAAACCCGATTAAAAGCCCGACCATGACAGTATGAATAATGTTGAAGTCTGGCAGAAATAAAAATTTTATTAAAATCGTGCCAACAACTGCTCCGGCCACTCCGCCATAAAATCCTTCCATCGTTTTTTTAGGGCTTATAGCGGGTGCCATTGCTGTTTTGCCAAAGGTTCTTCCGGTGTAATAAGCGAATATGTCGCAAAAAGAGTTTGATATGAGCAACAGTAATATCAAAAACTCGCCGGAAGGTTCTTTGCGTATAAGTGTGAGCGTTGCGAGGGTGACGCCTATATAAAATACGCCAAACAGGGTGGTTATTCCCTTTTTGACAGGGTCGTTACCGCCAGACAAAATAGCGGCGGAAAGCGTGGTGACGACAGCCGCGCCAAGAATAACAAGCGTGAACGCCGGGTCTTCCATATAGATGGCTGTGCCCGTCGCCATGCTGGAAACCAGACCTAGCACCTTAAAGCTTGCGTCCCCGCTTTTTTCAAAAATCCCGTAAAGTTCAAGAAGGCATATCGCTATGGCTATGTTGATGGCTATGAAAAAAATAAAAGGCCTGGCGCAAAATAAAAGCACCAGAACCAAAAGCGCAAGGGTTATGCCGCTGATAACTCTTGTCATAGGGTTTAGCCTCTTTTGCCCGTTAGTTGCTCAGTCGTCTTGCCATACCTTCTCTCTCTTTGCTGGTACGACAATATAGCCTCTGCTATGTCGTGAGGTTCAAAATCGGGCCAGAGCTTGTTAGCGAAGTAAAGCTCGGTATACGCTATCTGCCACAACATGAAATTGCTAATACGCTCCTCTCCGCTCGTGCGTATCAGCAGGTCAGGGTCGGGCAGATCTTTTGTGTCTAAACAAGATGAAATTTTGTTCTCGTCTATTTCGTCGGGGGTTAAGGTTCCGTCCGCAATCTCCCGTCCTATTTTTTTCATGGCGCGTGTGATTTCGTCGCGGGCTCCGTATGATAATGCAAGGTTAAGGGTCATGCCTCTGTTACCTGCTGTTTTTTTCATAGCGTCTGCCACGGCTTCCCGCGCAAACGACGGTATATCGCTAAACCTGCCGATGACGGTTAAACGGATATCTTATTTTAACATCCTCTTGAGCTCTTTTACTACGAATTCTTTTAAAATCTTCATCAGCGCTCCAACTTCATCTTCAGGGCGCGACCAGTTCTCGGAGCTGAATGAATATAGCGTAAGGTTTTTTATCCCGATTTCGCGGCAGTAGGCAACGATTTTATCGACAGTTTTAACTCCCGCACGATGCCCAGCTATTCTTGGCAGACGGCGGCTTTTGGCCCAACGGCCATTACCGTCCATTATTATGGCGATATGCTCAGGGAGGCGGTTTTTATCTGTTTTTGGTCCGGTGTCGTCGGTGGTCATTGGTAAAAAAGACGGGCCATTACTGGTCCATAATCTCTTTTTCCTTTTCAGTAGTCATCTTCTCTACATTGGTGATGTAGCCGTTGATGATTTTCTGAATCTGGTCGTTTCCTTTTTTTGCATCGTCGGACGAAAGTTCTTTGTCTTTCTCCATCTTTTTTATCCGCTCAATCCCCTCACGCCTTACGTTACGAAGGGCTATTTTGGCGTCTTCAGATATTTTACGCACATGCCGGGTCAGGTCGCGGCGTCGCTCTTCTGTAAGGGGCGGAATGCCAATACGTATTATTTTTCCATCGTTAGACGGGGTTAGCCCCAAGTCCGACATCATAATAGCCTTTTCTATCGCCTGGAGAAGGCTTACGTCCCACGGCTGTATTCCTATTGTCATGGCGTCCGGGGTGGACATGTTCGCCACCTGGGCAAGCGGAGTTTGCGTTCCATAGTAGTCTATGGTGATTCCATCTAAAAGCCCGGTAGATGCGCGTCCCGTTCGCACGCCGGCCAGTTCCTTGCCCAAGTGGGCAAGGGTTATATCCATCTTGTGTTTCGTTTCGTCATAAACGGAATCAAGCATTTTATCCACCCCTTACTATGGTTCCGATGTCTTCACCCATAAGCACCCTTTTAATGTTACCTGGTACCGTCATGTTGAAAACAATGATTGGCAGTTTGTTATCCATGCAAAGAGAGATGGCCGCAGCGTCCATAACCTTAAGGCCATCTTTTAAAACATCGATAAATTTAAGCTCTTTATACTTTCTTGCCGAGCTGTCTTTCATAGGGTCAGCATCGTAAACGCCGTCAACCTTGGTTGCTTTCAGAATAACTTCCGTTTGCATTTCCATGGCGCGCAGGCTGGCCGTTGTATCCGTGGTGAAATACGGATTGCCCGTGCCCCCTGCGAAAATAACGACCCTTCCCTTTTCAAGGTGACGCACGGCCCTGCGCCGCACATAAGGCTCGGCAAGCTGGTGTATGTCTATAGAAGTTAACAACCTGGTATGGCGCCCCTTCCGCTCCAGCGCATCCTGCAAGGATAAGCCGTTAATCATGGTGGCGAGCATGCCCATGTAGTCGGCGGTAACTCTGTCCATGCCGGCTTTGCTGGCCGCCGCTCCACGAAAGATGTTGCCTCCGCCCACAACCACGGCGATCTCTATTCCCAAGTCATGAACGTCCATTATCTCTTGCGCCAGATGATCGAGCGCTTCAATGTCTATCCCCTGGTTTCCGGCTTTGGTGAAAGCTTCCCCGGTGACTTTTAGAAGAACGCGTTTATAGGGTAGACCAGAGTCAGGTTCCATACCAGTTTATTATCTCCCTTATTCGCCAAGTTGAAGACGGGTAAAACGTTTCACCGAGATATCGGCGCCAAGATCGCGGCCTGCATCGGCTAAAAATTCTGAAATGTTGATATCAGGATCTTTAACAAAAGCTTGTTCCAAAAGAACGATCTCGGTGAAGTATTTTTTTACACGCCCCTCAATGATTTTAGGAATGATCTTGTCCGGTTTACCGGAATCTTTCGCCTGGGCCGTAAAAATTTCTCTTTCCTTTGCGACCACGTCGGCAGGAACGTCGTCTTGCGTGACAGCCACAGGAGCCGCCGCCGCTATATGCATGGCAAGGTCACGGCAAACGTCGGCAAATTTCTCTTTTTCTGCGGCTTTTGCGTCACTGCAAGTGACTTCTATCAAAACGCCGATATTGCCTGCGCCGTGAATATAAAGTCCAAAACCGCCCGACCCCTCAAGCTCATACATGGCGGTTCGCCCTAAAACAAGGTTTTCGCCCAGCTCGTGGATTTTCTCTGTCATAAGGTCTTTAACAGTTTTTGATGTGTCATCAACCAATGGCTGGTTCAGCACCTCCTCGGTGGTGTCAACCGCTCCGGTTTTTAAAACGTGGGAGGCTAAACCTTTGCAAAGCTCCTGGAACTTATCGTTACGGGCTACGAAATCTGTCTCGCATTTTATTTCGACGATAGCCGCTTTAGCATCTTCGATGACGCCACCAACGGCACCTTCCCTGGTTGAACGATCCGCTTTCTTGGCGGCTTTTACCGTTCCCTTTTTCCTTAAGATTTCAAGAGCCGCGTCAAGGTCGCCATTACTTTCTTTTAAAGCGTCCTTGCACTCCATTATGCCGGCGCCGGACTGTGTGCGCAGGTTTTTTACCATTACAGCCGATATGCTCATTTTAAAAACATGTCCTTCAATAGCTAGATGTTAAACAGTATGTTTGCCATAACCACCACTTTTTTACTTGTAGTGGCTAATAGTAGTAGAACTAAACGGCGTTTATTTGCTTTTACCTGTTTCAGGTTTTGGGGCAACCGCTTTGGTAGCCTCTTTCGCCGGTTTAGCTTCCGTCTTCACCGCTTTTGCCGCTTTTGCTTCGGCTCTGCGTTTGACGTCCTCCGCCTTGGCCTTTTCTCGCTCTTCGGCCAACGCCTGTTGCGTAAGTTTATATGCTTCCCGGCCCTCGGTTACGGCTCCGGCTATAAGGGAAGTGATAAGCTTGATAGAGCGCACGGCGTCGTCGTTGCCAGGGATAATGTGGTCTATCCCTTCAGGGTCGCAGTTCGTGTCTACTATCGCGATAACGGGGATGTTCAGCTTGCGGGCTTCGGCCAAACCGATTTTCTCTTTTTTCGTGTCTACGATAAAAATGGCGCTAGGCAGGCGCTCCATGTTTTTGATGCCTCCCAAATTGCGATTCAGCTTGGCGCGTTCTTTTTGAAGCTTGCCCACCTCTTTTTTTGCGAGTATCTCAAAAGTGCCGTCTGCTTCCATGCCATCCAGTTCAAGCAAACGCGCAACGCTTTTTCTTACTGTTTCAAAGTTTGTCATCATGCCGCCGAGCCAACGCTCTATAACGTATGGCATATCAATTTTTGTTGCTTCTTCAACTATGATGTCACGCGCTTGAGCCTTGGTGGCGACGAAAAGCACCGTTCCACCGTTTGTGCCAAGGTCGTAAGCAAATTTTATCGCTTTACGCAACATAGTGACGCTCTGGTTGAGGTCGATTATGCTAATCCCGTTGCGGTTGGTGAAGATGTACTTCTTCATGCTTGGGTTCCAGCGCTTTGTCTGGTGTCCGAAGTGGACTCCCGCTTCCATCATCTGTTTTAGTGAAATATCAGCCATCGTTAAAATCTCCTTAAATCTTGCAAGTTGATCCTCTGTTTTCGTCAGTTCCGGCAAAGGTTACAGTCAATAACTGCACTTGCGCCTTCACGGATCGGAAAACATGTGATTTATATTTCTGTCGTCAACCACCTGGAAGACGAACAACGGATGATTAGACCATAAAGGTTATACAGGAATCAACCTTATGTAGGGAAAAATGCCGAACCTGCGCAAACGTCAAAAATTGCGGGCGATGATATATTTTGCGATATCGGCAAGAGGTGTTGAGTCATCTCCAAACATTTCAAGGCTTTGTAACGCTTTGTCCGTTAGTCTTGCCGCAAGTTTTCTCGATTCGTCCATCCCCAGAACAGAAGGGTAGGTCATTTTGCCTTTAGCGGTGTCAGAACCTATATCTTTTCCCAGGCTTTTCTCGTCACCTACCACGTCCAGAATGTCGTCGACGATCTGGAAAGCGAGCCCGATATTTTTTCCATATTGGGTGAGGGCGTCTATTTGGTCTTTCTCGGCCCCAGCCAGGGTGGCTCCTCCCGTGACCGAAACGGTTATGAGCTTTCCGGTTTTGTGAGTGTGTATATATTCAAGGGCGGCAAGGTCGGGCTCTGCTTCTTCCTTTGCAAGGTCTACCACCTGTCCGCCTATGGTGCCTGTGGAACCTATCGCAAGGGCGGTTTGCGAGGTTACGTCTATTAGCGTTTCGGCTGATACGTTGTTAAAAAGCGAGCGGTTCGTCATGACCTCAAACGCCAGGGTAAGCAGGGCGTCTCCTGCCATTATAGCGGTCGATTCCCCAAACTTTTTATGGCTCGTAGGCTGTCCGCGCCGCAGATCGTCATTATCGAGCGCTGGCAGGTCGTCGTGTATTAACGTGTATGTGTGAACAAGCTCTAAGGCCGATGCAAAAGGGAAAACGGCTTTACGGTCGCCGCCTATTACGTCGCACGCCGATATCGCCAGCATGGGGCGCAGTCTTTTGCCGCCTGCGAAAACGGAATATCGCATGGCTTCGTGAAGCTCGGCGGGGTAGGTGTTTTCAGGGGGCAGGAGTGTGCCTAAGGTTTTGTCTATTTCCCTGCGTATTTCTTTAAAATATTCTGTCAGCGGCATTTTTAATTTACACTCAATTTTTTTTCAGCCCGCCTTAAATTGGCGCGTCATCCGTTGGGTCTTCCATCGGGTCGGTTGATAATTCCCCGCCACGGTCGCGAACGAGTTTTTCGATTTTTTTCTCCGCTTCGTCCAGCTTTTTCTGGAGGACCTTGGACAAAGTGACGCCTTCTTCAAAAAGCTCTATAGACTTTTCAAGGTCGAGATCGCCATCTTCAAGCTTGGCGACGATATCCTCGACTTTTTTTAACGCCACCTCGAATTTTATATCTTTGGCTTTATTTTTTTCATTCATGGCAGGAAGTTTATCATGGTGACCTCAGATTTAAAACGGGCATAAAAAATCTTTATTTTATCCGTGGGTAAAAAGAACTAGAATGAACCTGAATTTTAACATCTGAATCCAGCATAGTTAATATTATGGTAACTTCAAAGCCTTTTGTTCTCCCGAATGGGGCCATTGCGTTTCTTTCCGGACTCGAAAAAAACAACAATAAAACCTGGTTTGCCGAGCATAAAGCAGATTATGAAGAGAACCTGCTAGAGCCGCTTAAATCTCTTGTGACGGCTATGGGTGCCGCTTTTTCCAAAAAACTGCCCGGCCTCAATTACAATCCTAAAGTAGACGGCTCTATTTTTCGTATCTACAGGGACACCCGCTTCTCCAGGAACAAGGCGCCATATAAAACCAACGCAGGCGTTTTCCTTTGGGTCGGGCCTGCGCCCAAGCTTGCCTGCCCCGGAATTTATTTTCACCTTGAGGCGAGGTCTGTGATGCTGGGTTCCGGTATTTATATGTTAGACAAGGATTCGCTGGGGCGATATCGCGAGCATGTGGCGGCTGATGGAACTGCGTTGACCAAAGCTATCGCCAAAGCGGAGAAGGCTGGGTTTAAACTTGCCGGTGAATCGTTAAAACGTGTCCCAGCAGGGTTCGAACCGGATCATAAATACGCAAACCTTCTGAAAATGAAAGGTCTTTGGGTAGAGAAAACTTTTCCATCTTCAAAAGTGACAAGGGGCGACCTTGTAGGATGGCTTAAAAAAGAGTATATGCCAACGATTGACGTTGTAAAAGCGATAGGGAAAGCGATTTTTTGATTAGCCTGAGAGAGCTTGCTGTGTCGTTAAACCTGTAATACTTTAGTAAATTAATCGAAAAGTTTTTCCTGCCGGTTTTGTCTATTACCGTCCACCGTGGCGGCGGTCTCGCCGTCTGCAACCCTTACTTTTATTTTCGTTCCGGCGGTGAGGTCGTTTATTGATTTATATACCTTTTTCCCATCAGCGCTTGTAACAATACTGTATCCGCGCTCCAGCACCGCAAGAGGGTTTATGGAAGCAAGCCTGCCCTCTACTATTTTCACGTGGTTTTTTAAATTCAGCACGATAGTTTTTGACGCGTTGTGAAGATCGGCTCTGTGGCGGTTTACAAGCTCCGTCCGTTCTTTTATCCATCGCTTGGGGCGTATGGCGGAAAGCCTGTTTGTGAGGGTTACAGCTTCCTGTTTTTTTGTTTCTGACAAATGTAAAAGTGAGCGGGCCATACTGTTTGTTAACGTGGATAGATTTTCCTTTTCCCGCTTGATTTTTTCTTTAGGATGCAGAGCGCCCAAATGCCGTATTACACCTTTTGTTTTTTCCCGGACATGCGATAGCCCGGAGATTACAGCTCGTTGAATTCTGCCGTCTGTTTCGTCAACTTTTTGCGACATGGTTTCCAGCTTGTTGCGAAGTATAGATTCTGCACGCGCGTTGAGGGAGTCTATCGTAACTTCCAAATCTTCGCGCCGGGGAGCCACCTGTTCTGCCGCTGATGTAGGAGTGGAAGCTCTAAGATCGGCCACAAAATCGGCTATCGTAAAGTCGGTTTCATGCCCCACGGCGGATATTACCGGTATTTTTGAAGCGAATATCGCGCGAGCTACGGTTTCCTCGTTGAATTCCCACAAATCCTCCAGCGATCCGCCGCCTCGCCCCACTATGATAACGTCCGCTTGCCCATGCTCGTTTAAATCTGCTATCGCCTGAACTATTTCCTGGGCCGACCCCTTGCCTTGAACTTTTGCCGGTGCGAAAATTATATGTATCCCGGGAAACCTGCGGTATATGGTGCGTATCATGTCGCGTATCACTGCGCCTTTGGGCGATGTTACGATGCCGACCGTCCATGCGATGAGTGGAATCGGTTTTTTATGTTTTTTATCGAACAGGCCTTCGTCTTCGAGCTTTTTCTTTAACTGCTCGAACGCGGCCTGAAGCGCTCCAAGCCCGGCAGGTTCCATAGAATCTGCGACGACCTGATATTCGCCCCGTGGTTCGTAAACGGAAACACGGCCACGGACAACCACTTGATCTCCATCTTTTGGCGTAAAGCGAAGCAGTGCCACGCGTCCTTTCCACATCACTCCGCGTACTTGGGAGCTTTTATCTTTTAATGTGAAATAGGCGTGGCCAGATTGGTATATCCGCAGGTTTGATATTTCTCCTTCAACCCAGACGGAAGTTAAACCTGCTTCAATGGCCGACCTGACACGTGCGTTAAGCTCTGAAACAGTGTGAATTTTACGTTCGGCCATCTATCAAGCCCGTTTGTTCACACCAACAGTTTATGCTGGATTTTGTATGCCATCAGGGTGTTGTATAACAGCATGGCGATGGTCATCGGGCCCACACCGCCCGGCACGGGAGTTATGAAACTTGTTTTGTCATGCACGTTGTCATAATCGACGTCGCCCACCAGCTTGTTGTCTACGCGGTTAATGCCTACGTCTATTATTGCGGCTCCGTCTTTAACCATGTCGCGAGTTATAAAATGCGGTTTTCCTATGGCGGCTATCAATATATCCGCCTGCGAAGTTATCTCCGCCAGGTTTTTGGTGCGTGAATGGCAAACCGTAACGGTTGCGTTTCTGTGCAGGAGCATCATCGCCACAGGTTTGCCAACGATGTTGGACCTGCCAACTATCACGGCGTGCGCACCTTCTATCGGTATTTTATAGCGGTCCAGAAGCTCAATACATCCGGCAGGTGTGCATGGCATGAGTTTGGCCAGTTTTTGCGATAACAGCCCTACGTTAACCGGATGAAACCCGTCTACGTCTTTATTGGGGTCTATACGATCGAGCACCACTTCTTCATCCAGATGCTCGGGCAGTGGAAGCTGTACTAAAATACCGTTCACCTCTTCGGCCGAGTTCAGCTCGTCAATAAGCTGTAAAAGGTTGTTTTGTGAGGTGTTGGCCGGTAGAGTGTGTTGCATGGACGTCATGCCGACCTCGGTGCAGGCTTTGTCCTTAAGGCGCACATAAACCTTTGAAGCAGGGTCATCTCCAACGAGGACAACGGCCAGCCCCAGGCCTTTGCCGGTTTGAGCGGTTATCCTCTCTACCTCGTCTTTTACGTCCTTGCGCACAGAGGCGGCGACTTCCTTGCCATTAATCTTTACAGTCATATCTGAAACATTCTCCATCTGGACGGGGGCCTTTCTATTTTGTGCTGTTCTTTTGGCCTTGACTCGCCAATGTCAGCTAAAGTACGATTCACTCTGGTCTGTTGGAAAAGGTGTCTTTTGCCGCAACCTTGTGAGCATTATGCTGTTCTGCTTCTGTTGCGTCAAACTTAAATTGCAGATACACAATACTAAGGGGGGGATAGACCGTGTCCGTTACGAAGGAGGAGGGAGCCAATACCTTGACAGAAGATAATAAACCACCAATGCCAGATGTACCTGTTCCGGACGATGCAGACAAAAAAGCGTCTGCCTCCGCTACAGACGGGGCTGTAGCCTCAAAGATGGCCGATGATGCAAAACATGGGCGTTCTCCTTATGACCACTCAAATGAGACGGCGGAAAAATCGTCTAATGGCCAGAGCGGCGGAGCATTCGCAAATATGGTGCTTACTTTCCTTGCCGTTGCCGTTGCCGTGGTCGGCCTTTTTGCCTGGAATCTTTTTTCAAGGCTTTCGTCCGAGATCAATGGCATGTCTGCCCAAATAGCCGATCTCAAGGGCCAGCTTGCGGCACCGCGTGAAACCGATGGAGACTTGCTAGGTCTCGAAGGAATGCTGGAAGGCGTGGAGATAGCGGTCGATAATATTGAAGGAAAGATCGACGGTGTTTCAGGTGAACTGGATAGCAGAATGGCCTATATGAGCAAAGGTTTCGACACAAAACTTGCTACTGCCACAGATCAAGTGGATGATAAGCTCTCCCGCGTTTCCGATGGCTTGAACGCTAAGATTGCAGACGTTTCCAATAGCTTGAACTCCAAGGTTACAGATGTTTCCGATGGGTTGAACACCAGGATTGCATATGTTTCCAATAGCTTGAACTCCAAGGTTGCAGATGTGTCTGACGGCTTGAACACCAGGATTACAGACGTTTCTGACGGGATGAATACAAAAATTATAGATGTTTCTATTGAGTTTGAGACCCAACTCTTTTCTGTTTCGGAAAAAGTTGACGGGGTTTCCGGCACGGTGATGGGCATAGGCTCCCAGGTGTCCGAAATGGGGTCTGAACTTAAAGCCACCAAACAGTCTGTTATCATGGCGGAACTTAACAAGGTTCTGGTTACGTTAGACGAGGCGATTGGCGTTGGAAACGATGACATTGCCGAAAAGGCTATTGCACTTAGAGGTGAAGTAACAGATGTTATTACTCTGTTGCAAGGCGGTGTTGTAGAACCGCTTTCCGCTAAAGACGCGCCTGCTGTAGATTCTGCCTCTGACGATGTGGCTGAAGGTGAGAAAAAGAGCGTGAAAGTGGTTGCGATAGAGGGAGAGCCTGTCGCTTCGGAGTCTGAAGAAAATGCGGTTGGCGCTGTGAGTGAAGAAGCTGTTGGTGATGCCGCTTCTGACGAAACTGACGAAGCGCAAACTCAGCCTGCGGATGAGTCTGCCGCAGAGGAAAACACTGAAGGAACGACGGGCGCCGAGGCTCAAGAGAATCCGGCTGTGCCCGATGAAGGAGCAACGCAAAAGCAACTTTCGACTGAGGACGTAGTGGTTGAAACATTATAGATAAAAGGGGCTTGGGTTATGGACATCAAACGTGAATTAAACGACTACTGGACAATCGCACTTCGTCAGGCGCTGGGCTTTGCCGAAATCGTTCGCCTGAAGCTTAGAATACTCGGTTTTTCCAATAAAAAAAGTGGTCTTATGGCAAAACTTGGCGAGGCGGCGTTCAAATCTGTAGAAAATGGAAATAATATAACTGACGACTCTGACGCTATAAGCATTATTGACGAAATTCGCGAGTCCGTAAGAGAGATGTCGGAAGCTGAACGTGCCATAATTCAAAAGCAGGAAGATGGCAAGGAAGAGCGAGGAAAGTTTGTAGAGGAAAAATGGTCAGGCGGTGAGGTTGCAAAGCCTGTGGATGATGTTGCAAAAGAGGATAGTGCCGTTACTGAATCTAAAACGGATGAAGGTAAAGCCGAGAGCCAGGAACCTGAGCCGTTGGACGAAAAAGAGACCAAGCAGAGCGTGGCAAGCTAAAGTAGCCGTGCAAAGCTTTGTATTGATAGGAGAATAAAATTATGATGGCCGTAAAACTGGTCGTAGGATTACTGATAGCGTTTTTTATTGTCACTTTTGCGGGTGAAAATCAGGAGCCGGTGAAGGTCGTATATTATGGCGGCTTCCAATATGAAGGGAACCTTTGGATACCACTGCTTGCCTCTGTCGGGTTCGGCATCGTGTTGACGACACTCGGTTTGGGATTATCGTTAATAAAGGCCAAGGGGCGCAATGTCAGCCTGCGTAATAAAGTCAATATGTTGGAAAAAAATCTGAAAGACCTGAAACAGCGCCCGGTGCCTGATGAACCAGGGGTCTATCCTCCTTTGGGCGTAGTGGAAGAACCGAAGAGCCTGCCGCAAGTATCTGAAAGGCGTGCTCTTGCGGGTCGGGCTTAATAACTTTATCCCCACCTTGCTTTTTCTCTTTGCAAATCCTATGTAATTGTGGGAGACCGTAGCCTTGTGTTACCGTAGTATTACGGAAGTGGCGGTGCCAATTCTTACTTTTTCAGTATTTGAAGTTTAAGGAGATACCAGGTTGAATCAACTTTACAAAAACCTTGCCTTATGGCTTGTTGTGGTGCTTGTGATGATAGCGCTGTTTAATATGTTTAATCAGCCCATTACACCACCTAAAGATATGGCGTTTACTGATTTTGTCGAATCTGTTGAAGCGGGCGACGTGGCTGAAGTTATACTTCAGGGCGACATCGCTCATGGCAAGATGACGGATGGCAGGCCGTTCCGCGTTTATATAATGAAATACCCTGATATGTTCAAAGACCTGCGTAAAGCGGGTGTCCGGGTGACCGTTAATCCGGCTGAGCAAACGGCGTGGTATATCAGCGTTCTTGTGTCGTGGCTTCCTATGATTTTACTCATCGCCATCTGGATATTTTTTATGCGGCAGATGCAAAACGGTGGCTCCAGAGCCATGTCGTTTAGCAAGAGCAAGGCCAAGATGCAGACGGATGGCGCAAGCAAGGTTACGTTCAAGGATGTTGCCGGCGTAGACGAGGCCAAGGAAGATTTGCAGGAGATTATAGAATTCCTTAAGGACCCTCAAAAGTTTCAAAAGCTTGGCGGTAAAATCCCCAAAGGTGTTTTGCTTGTTGGTCCTCCGGGCACTGGTAAAACGTTACTGGCGCGAGCTGTGGCCGGGGAGGCCGGCGTGCCGTTTTTTTCGATTGCCGGTTCTGATTTTGTGGAGATGTTCGTTGGCGTCGGCGCGTCTCGTGTGCGTGACCTTTTCGATCAGGCCAAGAAAAGTGCTCCCTGCATAATATTTGTAGACGAAATAGACGCCGTTGGCAGACACCGTGGTGCGGGGCTTGGCGGTGGGCATGATGAGCGCGAACAAACCTTGAACCAGCTTTTGGTTGAGATGGACGGTTTTGAGGGGAACGAGGCTACGATAGTTGTCGCCGCTACAAACAGGCCAGACGTTTTGGACCCTGCTCTTTTGCGCCCCGGAAGGTTTGACAGGCAGGTTGTGGTGCCAAGGCCGGACATCGGCGGACGTGCCGCAATCTTAAAGGTTCACATAGACAACGTTCCTTTGGATGACGACGTAGATGTAAAAGTGCTTGCCCGTGGAACTCCCGGCTTTACCGGGGCCGACCTTGCCAACCTCATTAACGAGGGGGCTCTGCTGGCCGCTCGTGAAGACGCCGAGATGGTGAGTATGCGTCATTTTGAGGATGCTAAAGACAAGGTTATGATGGGCAAAGAGCGTCGCTCCATGATAATCAGCGATCAGGAGAAAAAAAGCACCGCCATTCACGAGGCTGGCCATGCGCTTGTCGCCCTTCTTATGCCGGATAGCGACCCTATCCACAAGGTAAGTATCATTCCGCGCGGGCAGGCTCTTGGCGTTACGCAACAACTGCCGGTGGATGAAAAACATACTTACCCAAGGAAATACCTGATAAGCCGTCTTGCAATTATGATGGGCGGCAGGGCGGCTGAGGAAATTGTTTTAAGCCAGTTTACTACCGGTGCCAGCAACGACATTGAACGTGCCACGGGAATGTCTCGGAAAATGGTGTGTGAATGGGGAATGAGCGAGAAGCTCGGCCCGGTTGCGTTTGGGCAAAAAGATGAACAAATCTTTTTGGGCCGCGAAATATCCCAGCATCGCGACTATAGCGAGACTACCGCTATCGATATAGATAAAGAAGTGCGCAAGTTTCTGGCCGAGGCTTACGAGACTGCTAAAAACTTGTTGTTGGAATTCCGCCCCGCTCTTGATGAGGTTACGGATATCCTGCTTGATGTCGAGGTTATGGAAGGAGACGATATTGCCAATATTCTTAACAAATATCTTGGCGAAAAAGGCAGACCACTTATAGAACTCAGGGCCCTTGAAGAGAAAAAGAAACTTGCGGAGCCTGAGGACGGCGGGCCCTCGGCAAAGCCTGCGAATGTTGAGAGTGACGAAGGCATCAACCCTGTTGGGGGTGTTGGCGGACCTTCAGAGACTCCCGTTCTTTCCTGATATTAATTTTGAGGTTCCCTAAAGGCTTTTTTATAACCTAATGTCACCTTGGTTTGTCCATTATGGAATCAAAACTGCCTTTATTTTATAAAGTCGCTCCGGGGCTTTTTTTCGTAGTGCTTTTGGCCTTGGCTTATCTTGCCGTTTCTTTTGTTGAAGAAAAGACGACTGAGGTGGTGGATGAGAGCGGCATTTTTACCGTTTTAGAAGATTTTAAAGAAACCGCCCGTGAAATAAAACGTGTTGTAGATTTATTTCAAAACTCTGCTTCTAACCGTGGTGGAATGTCGCAGAGGGAAGTGCCGGTACAGCCTAAACCAAAGGTTAAAAAACCGGCATCCGCAAAGCTTTCCGATACGCCGCAGGTAATAGCCGATTTTTCATCGGAGAATAAAAATTTTGCCATTAGCGTCTTAAACTCAAAAGGCGCGTCTGGGCGGTTTTCCTACGATATAGAAGCGGAAAACGAAGGGGCGCCTGTTTCTGTAAAACTTGTCGCAGAAAACTTTGGCCCACAGCCAGGTGCTGATGGCTACATAAACGGGAAAATAGATTTTAAAACACCCGTTAAAACTCACAACGCTCAGGCGATAGAACTTAAGGTTAAGGGTTTGGGTATTAAAAGCTTTGGGCTAACTCTCATGTCCAAAAATGGAGACAGCTGGTTTGGGTGGGATATTAAGGAGAACGAGGTTACCGGCGAATGGACTACCATTACCGCTCGTTTTACCTCCTTTAACCTGTGGCGCTACGATGTGAAGACCAGAAAGTATAATCGCATGGGCGGGTGGATTGATCCTGAACTGATAGACTCCGTGCGTGTTTACCTCCGGCCGCACCACTTAAAAGGTGATGGGCCAGGTGTTTTGTGGGTAGGTAGTGTCGCGTTGCGGTAACTTTTTAATTACGACCATTAAGCGGGCACAGGAGCGTCTTTGTAAAATAGAAATATATATGGGGTGCTAACGCAGATCTAATAAAAAAATGAACGAGGCTGGATTGAAAATACTTTTGACTAACGACGACGGCATAAACTCAAAAGGCATAGACGCCATGCGAAGCGCCTTGGCAGAGTTTGCCGATGTAACCGTTGTCGCCCCGGAAACAGAAATGTCTGCCGTGGGGCACGCTATAACGCTTGCAGACCCTTTACGTGTGCGTAAGGTAAAGAAAAACGGCTCCATCTTTGGCTTTGCGGTAGACGGCACCCCCGCCGATTGCGTAAAGATAGCCGTGCGGGCCATACTGGGCGAAAACCCCGATCTCGTTGTATCCGGCATAAACCATGGCCAAAACGTTGCGACCAACGTTATATACTCAGGTACCGTTTCTGCCGCCACTGAAGGCACTATTTTAGGCATTCCGTCTATTGCCGTGTCGCTTGCCTCGTTCACTTCCTCAGACTTTGCGACCGCAGGTGAATATGGCGCAAGTGTCGCTAAAAAGGTGGCCGAGAACGGCCTGCCTAAAGATACGCTTGTAAACGTAAACGTCCCCTCATTGCCAAAGGATCAAATTAAGGGCGTGAAGGTTTGTAAAATGGGGGCCAGCAAGTTCCACGAGGTTTTCGAGAAAAGGGTAGACTTACGGCAGAACGATTATTATTGGCAGGGCGGTACCATGAAAATGGACAAGGCGGATAACGACGCTGACATTAAATGGCTCGCCGATGGATGGGTTACCGTGACGCCTATCCATTTTGACCTTACCCGTTACGACCTGTTGTCAAAACTCACTGGATGGGGTTTATAGCGCCTCTTCGAGGTAATAGAGCCACGATGATGTTTTGAAACCTATTCGAGCTTGTAAGAATTTTTCATAAATGCAAATATTTTCGAAATTTGTTAAAAGCGATTCTGCAAAAATAACCGGTAAACAAAAAATATGAAATTTAAAGTAAAATCGTCTTCAATAAAAGGGACGACGCTCGTTCCCGCATCGAAATCTCACACCATACGGGCCGTGTTTATCGCGGCTCTGTCTGACGGAGTGTGCGTGATTAAGAATCCGCTGGAGTCATCCGACGGGCGGAGCGCGCTCTCAACCGTTAAGGCTATGGGAGCAGGTCTTGAGGTTATAAATGGCGATTGGCACATAACAGGACGTGGCGGAAATATTATTACGCCTGCCATGCCTGTGGACGTAGGTAACTCTGGCACTAGCGCCCGGTTTTCGTTATCGTTTGCGTCGTTGTGCGGATCGCCGATAACTATAACCGGTGACGACCAAACAAGGTCGCGCCCTATGGGGCCTCTGCTTACGGCCTTATCTAACCTCGGTGTCAAAACGACCAGCGCCAACCAAAAACTTCCCGCCACGGTTCAAGGCCCTATTATGGGAGGTGAGACTGAAGTAAATGGCAAAACGTCGCAATACCTGTCGAGCCTGCTTATACACGCGCCTCTTGCAAAAAAAAATTGTGTGTTAAAACTCGATGGCTTAAACGAAAAACCGTATGTAGACATGACTTTGGCCTGGCTCGACAGGATGGGGATAAAATACAACCGTGATGACTACGATATGTTTAAGGTTTACGGTAACCAAAAATATTCTGCGTTTAACGCGACCGTGCCGGGTGATTTTTCGTCCGCCACCTTTTTTGCCTGTA
>JAJRTC010000084.1 GCA_024278445.1 Nitrospirota bacterium | reverse complement strand
TCCAAGGTGATAGGCTTTGCAACCGACGGGGGTGGCAAGACATCCCATGCGGGTATAATCGCATCTTCTATGGATATACCGGCTGTCGTCGGGCTGAAAAAATTGTCTTACACAGTCCGTTCGGGCGATCCGATCATCGTAGACGGCAATACCGGAATAGTAATATGCCGCCCAACAACCGAGCAGTTTATTGAATATAACAAGAAGCGGCAAAAATATCTTTACTACGATCAGGAAGTACACGCACAAAAACATCTTGAAGCAAAAACCGTAGACGGCGCTGTTATCCGGGTTCGAGCTAACATTGAATCATCGCACGACTTAAAACACCTGAACGAGCATGGAGCGGAGGGGGTCGGGCTTTACAGGACTGAATATCTGTATGTTAACAAGGCAAGATGGCCAGACGAAGAAGAGCAGTATCAGGATTACAAAAAAGTTGCCGAAGCCGTTACTCCGTACCATGCCGTAATAAGAACCCTTGATATCGGTGGCGATAAAATAGCCGGGGTCGCCGTTGATTATATGGATGACGAACCTAACCCCGCACTAGGGCTACGGGCTATACGCTTCTGTTTAGCTTACCCCGATATTTTCAGAACACAACTTCGGGCGATTCTGCGTGCCTCGGTTCATGGAAAACTGAAAATAATGTATCCGTTAATAACAACGCTTGAAGAACTAAAAGAAGCGAATGAGATACTGGGGCATGTTAAGGAAAATTTAAAGCAGGACGGAATCCCGTTTGATGAATCGATAGAAGTCGGGATAATGATAGAAACACCTTCCTCCGTTATGATTGCCGACGAGCTTGCCAAGCATTGTTCTTTTTTCTCCATCGGCACAAACGATCTTATCCAGTACACCATGGCTATTGACCGTGTTAACGAGCGTGTGGCCTATCTATATCAGCCACTCTCTCCCGCTATTTTAAGAATGTTAAAACAAACGATTGATGCGGCAAACAATAACGGGATTTCAGTTTCCGTATGTGGCAAAATGGCCGGAGATCCTGTTTACGCAATTCTTCTCATGGGATTTGGTAACGTAACCGAACTTTCGATGGACGTGCATTCTATTCCAAAAATAAAAAAGTTTCTACGTTCCATTAGCCTTGCGGACTCGGCAAAGCTTGTTGAAAAAGTTATGGGCTTGGCATCAGAAGCAGAAATAAAAGCCGGAGTTATGAATAGCATCGATAAATATTTCACTGATGACACGGGTGCCGGTTTGGAAGAAAATGCCCCTTGACCCATCGCAGGATTCTGTCCAATCGTCTAAAGATAAAATAGTCAAGGCGGCGTCTACCGTCAGTCTGGCAACCCTGATATCCCGCATTCTGGGGTTTCTCCGAGACATGATTATCGCCGACCTTATTGGCGCAAAAGCGGCGGCGGACGCGTTTTTCGTAGCCTTCCGTATCCCCAGTCTGCTTCGCAGGCTCACTGCTGAAGGTGCGCTAACCTCAGCCTTTGTTCCAGTATTCACAGAAACCGCTACCCGCAAAGGAAAAGCTCAGGCGTTCGCGCTGGCTTGTAATATAGCTACGATACTCGTCGCTATTCTTATCGCAGTTTCACTTGTGTGCGAAATTTTTGCGCCCTGGGTTGTGCGTGCTGTCGCGCCGGGGTTTACGTCGGATGAGCAAACGTTTGAACTAACCACGCTGTTGCTAAGGATAATGTTCCCTTACATCATACTTATCTCCATCGCCTCTGTTCTAATGGGTATGCTTAATTCCATGGGACGTTTTTTCGTTCCGGCTTCAGCTCCCGCCTTTTTGAATATTGCCATCATCTCATCCGTTCTTTTGCTGGGCGATATGTTTGAAGAGCCGACCATTGCATTGGCCATAGGGGTTATAATCGGCGGTTTCTTGCAGGTGGCAGTACAGCTGTTCCCGCTTTTTTCTCTTGGCTGGCGTTATATTTTTTCTTTTAATCTAAAGGATCCGCAAACCAGAAAAGTCGGGCTTTTAATGGTTCCTGCCATTTTCGGTATGGCCGTAGCGGAAGTAAACGCCCTTGTAGATACGATTTTAGCATCGCTACTACCGGAAGGAAGCGTTTCGTATCTTTACTACGGCAACAGGATAACCCAGTTTCCGCTGGGGGTGTTTGGTGTTGCAATCGGTATAGCCGCCCTCCCCTCAATGTCAAACGAAGTCGCCCGTGGCGTAACCGGCAAACTGACAGAGCTTTTATCCCACTCCTTAAGGCTTACTCTTTTCATAGCAATCCCGTCTACGGTCGGCCTTTTGGTTTTGGCTGGCCCCATAACCAATGTGCTATTTGAAAGAGGTGCGTTTACTGAAACAGCAAGGAACGGGGCGGTTTGGGCGTTGTGGTTTTACGCTATCGGGCTTTTTGCCTTTTCCGGAGTCAAGGTGATTGTCTCGGCTTTTTATTCACTTCAGGATACGGCAACCCCAACGAAGGTAGCCGCGTGGTGCATGGCGCTTAACATTGCGCTCAACCTCGCTCTTATGGGGCCTTTGCAACATGGCGGACTTGCGCTTGCCACATCGATAGCGTCTATGGTTAACATGTTTCCCCTGCTCTGGTTTTTTAAAAAAAAAATAGGCGATACGGACGGATACAACATTATATCGTCATCATTTAAAGCGTTTTTGGCGGCAATCATAATGGGGGCCGGTGTGGCGTTTTATTCACATACGTTTTTTTCGTATGACGCGTCAATTGGCGTAAGGGTGTTCCATGTAACGGTTGCAGTTTTTGGTGGTTCGTTTTTGTATTATCTCTCGGCTCTGGCTTTTGGGTCGAGAGAAGCTAAAACCGCAAAGGATCGGTTCTTGAAGAAAATAGGCATAGGCTCATGATCGCTGTAATACAGAGAGTAAAAAAGGCGTCTGTGACTGTCGATAACAAAATCGTAGGCAAAATCGGGCATGGCCTTTTAATTTTGTTGGGAGTCGCAAAAGGTGACGGGGAACGCGAGATTGAGTACCTATGCGGCAAAATCGTAAACCTTCGTATCTTCGATAACAAGGAAGGACGGTTCGACAAATCACTGTTGGACGTAAAAGGCGAGGCCCTCGTGGTAAGCCAGTTTACGTTGTTGGGTGACTGGCGTAAAGGGCGCAGACCAAGCTACGACAAGGCCGCCCCTCCAGACGTTGCGGCACCGCTGGTTGATGAGTTTGTAAGAAAACTAGCTGGTACGGGCATTCACGTTAATACAGGAGAGTTTGGGGCCCATATGGAGGTCTCACTGGTAAACGACGGCCCCGTTACATTCACAATAGATACAGAGACAAGCTGACGCTTTACTTTATGATACGGCGGAAGAGCCTGAAGGCAAACTAAACCTTAAGTGCAATGATCACAACTTGCATTTACAGAATGGAAAAAGAGATTACGAATTGGCCTTACAACATACGGAGCTTATCTGAAATTACGGCGACACAGGTCTACTTGGCGTCATTGCGAGGAGGCTATAAGCCGACGCGGCAATCCCATGTAAAAACGAGATCCTTCACCTTCGGTTCAGGATGACAAGGTGTGACGTCTACCAGTCATTGAGAAGTGA
>JAJRTC010000083.1 GCA_024278445.1 Nitrospirota bacterium | reverse complement strand
TTCTACAGGTTCCCCTTTGAACCAGTATGCCCTTGAAAACGTCGATAACCTCATTTTGCTTTATCACAACATAACTCCGGCCAAATATTTTGAGCCATTCGATTATGACGCGGCGGAAACCTGTAAAGACGCCCGTGCGTTATTGCCGGGATTTGCAAAAAAGGTGAAACTTGCCATCGCCGTTTCAGAATATAACGCAACCGAGCTTGAATCTGTGGGTTTTAGCAATGTGGTTGTTTCTCCCCTGATATTAAATTTCGATAAAATAAAATCTTCAGGGTTCCATCCGTTTAAAGATGACAAAACAAACATCCTTTTTGTGGGTCGTGTGGCCCCGCATAAAGGGCATGAAGACCTCTTGAAAGTTTTTTATTTTTACCGCAACTATGTGGACAAAAACTCAAGGCTGGTAATTGTTGGAGGTTATGATAAAAATGGGTCATATTACCAGACGCTTAAAAAATATATAGATACGATGAATTTAACAGACGTGGTTTTTACAGGCTCCGTGCCGGACGATGAACTGGGTGGATATTTTGAAGATTCGTCCATTTTCCTGTGCCTCTCCCGGCACGAAGGCTTTTGCGTGCCGCTTATGGAGGCTATGAAGTTTAAGGTGCCCGTTGTGGCTTTGGCTGAATCTGGCGTTACTAATACAATGGGTTACGCTGGCGTTTTGCTGAACCATGTTAATCACGCAGAGGTGGCCGAGACCCTTGGAATCATAAAAGAAGACGAGGCTTTGTGTGAGAAAATTAAATCTGCCCAAACGAGGCGGGTTCATGATTTTGACCGGGACAAAATGATTGAAAAGTTTAAAAATGTGCTGACGAAAGCGATAGGTGGCTTGGCATAACATGCGGCAAAGTTTATATCTGTTATATAATGACATTTTGATGTTTGGGCGGGGAGTTGAATGAGAGCGCAGACTTTCAACCTGGATCACAGAACGGCCCAGGTTTTAAAAGCGGCAATAGAAAGCTATATAGAAAAGGCAGAGCCTGTCGCGGCTCGCTCTATAAGCCGCAACTACGCCTTTAACCTGAGCCCCGCCTCTATCCGCAACGTCATGGCCGATCTTGAAGACGCGGGTTTTCTTTCAAAACCGCACACCTCCGCAGGACGGGTTCCGTCTGATAAAGGATATCGGTGTTATGCCGAGGATCTTGCCACGCATCGCGGGCTTGGGGTGGCTGAAACGGAAAGAATTCGCAAAGTCACTTTCTGTTCCGAGGCAGGAGAGTTAAAAGAGATGTTATCCTCCGTTAGCCACGCCTTGTCAGAGTTTACGAGCCAGGCGGGCCTTGTCGGGTTGTCTTCCTTCGCCTCTGCTCCTGTGAAAAAGGTAAAATTTGTCAACATGGAAGATAACCTTGTGTTGGCGGTTATTATTTCTACCGGTGGAGAAATGAGAAACCAGCTTGTTAGAACAGATGAACATTTCAAGCAGGACGACCTTGATAAACTCTCAAATTATTTTAATGACCGCTTTTCTGGTCTGGCGCTGGAACCTATACGCAAAAAACTGCTGGCAGAGATAAAAAAAGAGAGGGCGCGTGTAGATAGTCTTGTGGCGATGGCTCTTGCCATGGCAACAGGGCTTGCGGAAAAATCGGACGTTAACGAGGAAGGTTCCATTTTTATGGATGGTGCCAGCAACCTTATAGATCAGCATAGCGCAAAGCTTAGTATGTCGGAAATAAAAGCCTTGCTTAAAACGCTGGATGAAAAAAAGAAATTGGCGCTTCTTTTAAACGAGTGCCTGAAATCGAAAAATGTGAACCTTATTATCGGCGCTGAATCTGAAATAGAGGAGTTAAAGGATTTCAGTCTTATTACGCATTCTTTTTCCGGAACGGAAGGGGCCATTGGAGCTGTGGGAGTTATTGGCCCAAGGCCGATGGATTACGGCAAAATAATGGCGCTTGTGGCTTATGCCGCAGAGCAGATAAGTATAAAACTGACAGGGTGCAACGAGGAGATTACCCGGTGAAAATATCGATAGAAGATGAAAACTTGCCGGAACCGGCAGAAGAGGCGGTTCATGATGACGGCGCGGAAAGTTTTGATGTTAAAGAGGATTCGGAATTTGATTTCAAGATGAAGAAGAAGGTTAACCTTAAAAAGAAAGATCTGCCTCGCAAGAAAAAAACGGATGTAAGTGAGCTAAAGGAGCGGATTGCTAACCTTACAGAAGAACTCAATAAACGTGAGGCGGAGCTTGTAGAGGCGGAAAATCGCGCTCTGCGGGCTGTGGCCGATTCTGAAAACTATAAAAAACGGGTGTCACGCGAGGGGGAGGATGCGAAAAAATATGCCGTCCAGCCCGTGATGGAAGCGATTCTTCCCGCCCTTGACAATCTGGATAAGGCCGTTGCCGTGGCTGAAAAAACTGAAGTTGGCGGGCAACTCGTTCAAGGTGTGGAGATGGTTATTCAGCAATTAAAGTCTGCGCTCTCCCGTCATGGCCTTAAAAGGCTTGATGTGCTGGGAAAACCGTTCGACCCTGAAACCAGCGAAGCTTTGCAGGCTGTTGAAAAAGATGATGTCGAAGACGGCATCGTTGTAGAGGAATTTTTGCCCGGCTACAGTTTTAAAGATCGCATTATCCAGCATGCCAAGGTTGTCGTGGCAAAGAACCCGGCTGAGGGCTCGCCTGCGGAAGAGGAGTTTAACCTGTGATTGTTATTTGCATGGTTTGTAATAAGTAAATGGGTAAGTTAGGTTTCTCCCGTGGCGAGATAAAATCGATAGCGGGCTTAGCGTCTGTCATAGCGTCCCGCATGTTAGGGCTGTCACTTATCATTCCTGTTTTTTCCGTTTACGCAACGGGCTTGCCGGGGTCTACCGCGTTTTTGGCAGGGTTGGCATTTGGTATATACGGGCTCACGCAAGCCGTTTTACAAATTCCTTTCGGCTATATGTCCGACAGGTTCGGACGCAAGCCCGTGGTGGCTTTCGGCCTTGCGATTTTTGGTTTAGGTAGCGTTATGGCGGCTATGACAGATAACATATACGTTCTTATCGCGGCAAGATTTTTACAGGGAGCGGGCGCTATCGCCTCTGCCTGCATCGCGTGGCTGGCCGACCTTACCGAGCCGTCACGCAGAAACATGGCGATGGCGTTTGCCGGTATATCGATAGGCGGCAGTATTGTGTTAGGGATGATACTTGGCCCTATCATCGGTGGAATTATTGGCGTAGCTCCGCTGTTTTGGGTTGCGGCAGTTTTGTCTGTGATCGCTATTTTTGTGACATTGGGTGTTCTAAAAGAGCCGGAGGTCGATCATCGAACCACAACGGCTGATTCCGGTTTAAGCTTTGCCAAAATAAAAAAGGTAGCTATCACTCCCGACCTTTTAAAACTGGATATTGCAGGCTTTGTTTTGAATGCGTGCATGATCGCTACTTTTTTTAACGTGCCGCTTAAGCTTTCCGAAAGTTTTGCCATGAGCGAGCTTTGGAAGGTTTACCTTCCTCTAAGCTTTGTCGGGGCTTTTGTGATGATGATGTCATCACGAAAGGCAGATAAAGGATCTGCCCGAAAAGTTCTTACCGGCGCGTTTTTTCTTATGTTTGTCGCGTTTGTCGTTCTTGCCTTCTCTAACGGGTTGCCTTCCTTGCTGGGTGGCTTCTCTCTCTTTTTTGTGGGGCTTTGCGTTCTTGAAGCTTCCATGCCGGCGGCCGTTACCACCCTTGCAGACCCTGCAAACAGAGGTTCCGTGGTGGGTGTGTATAACTTAAGCCAGTTCATGGGAACCTTCTTGGGTGGCATGTTTGCAGGTTGGCTTGCCCAAAGTGCGCCAGAGATAGTTTTTGGCGTAATGGCTGTTGGCGCGTTAACGGCGGCATGGCTTATGAACGGCGCCATGGGTATAATAGAAAACGAACCTGAGCCGGTAGCAATCAAAAGTTAATTGCCGACACTTTGATAGTGGTTAATTCCCGCTTTCCATAGCGCATACGCCATCGCAAAAACAATCAGCCCGGCCAACGGTGTTCCATATTGCAGTGCCGGATGAAAAAGAAGGGTAGAGGAGTCTCTCGCCAAAAAGAAATGACTCGGGTAAAAATTTATGAAGGCTAACGGAAAGATGAGCGTTAAAAACGCCTGTACCCAAAAGTTGTAGATAGATATCGGATATAGAATAAACTCTTTGGAGCTATAAACGATTGTGTGAACGAGCGACCTGTTGCGCGTTGTCCAGAAAGTGACGGCGGCAACGGCTAGGCGTATTCCGCCCTGTATAAGCACCGCCCCTGCCAGTGCGATTGGGAAGAACACTATTTTTTGAAAAGTCCATTCAAGGCCGCTTCTCGTTGCGCCATAATATAGCGCCGTTGAGCCAATAAGGAAGTGGGCTACTGAGCTTAATTCAAAACTGCTGGCCAGCACCTGCAATAGCGGATTTAACGGGCGCACCAACAGCCTGTCAAAATCGCCCTCTATTATGAGGTTCTCAAAATAGTTGAGGGACGAAAAGAGTAACGTTGATATCCCCTGACTAAAAACCAGCAGGCCGTAGAGGAAAGCCATCTCGCCCAAACTCCAGCCGTTTATGTTTTTAAACTTGACGAGGATAATGAGGATTACTCCGAGTTGTCCCAGATAATAAAAGAGAAGCGCGATGAGAAGGAAAAGAAAGGTAACCTTATATTCCATCTTGGCACGGATAGACGTAACGACAAGTTTCCAGTAGATTGGCGTGTTTTTAAACATCTATCCGCCCTGTATGATTAATTTTTTTTGCGCCGCCTTCCACACTCTCCAGCAGATAAAACCCAAGGTAAAAACCCACACGGCCTGAATCAGTAAAAGGCGGATGGCCTCGGCTCCTTGTATATGTCCTATGAAAATAGATGTAGGAACATAAAGGATATATTGGAAAGGGATAAGTGCTATTAACGGTTTTGCAAAATCAGGAAAAAAATCTATTGGCACTATTCCGCCTGAGAATAATGTGAACAGCCCGAATTTCATAAGCTGAAAGCTGAAAACTTCTGTAAACCAGAAAGCCAGAAGCGAGAAGCCGAAGTTGATTATATAGAGGATAGAATAACCCAGAACCCATGCAATCGCCGTTAGAACATATGCAGATGGGGCTTGTGGCATGACAGCGTCAAATGCCAGCAGGCTTATTATAGATAGCGGGATTACACGCGTGAACCAGTGAAAAAGCGTTTGCCCGATAGCTTCTGAAAAGAGCATAAGCGGGTAGCTAACGGGTTTTATAAAATCCATGCTTATCGCGCCCGTTCTTATTTTTCTGCCAATCTCGTTATCTTCCATTGTCATCGATATGCGGAACAACATGGCGAAGACGGCGTATGATATCATCTGCGACCTGGTGAACGGAGAGCCTTCCAGCGTGTCGGCTCCCGCATATATTGCGTTCCATAACGATGTGAAAACAAATATAAAAAGAAGGCCGTTTAAGACGCCAACGAAATATTCAAACTTGTAGGCGATCTGTTTCTGGAACGACTTTTCTATGAAGTTAAGATATACAGGTTTGGCGGGGCCAAACGGAAAAGTATCTGTATGTGTGTTTTCAGAACTCATGGCAATGTTTTTTGCAGTTTCGTCTGTTGTGAGGCGGCCTTGCCGTTTGCGTAGATGTTTTTTATGATGTCTCCAACTTTAGGCTCGTGGATGGCTATATCCTTTACGCGCCGCTCCCGCATTATCTGCGAGACCACCTCTTGCACAGAGATGTCGTCTTGATTAAACCTTAACCATTTTTTGTTGGCCGTACTTTTTACAAGTTTGACATTTGGTATGCTGATAGTTCCCGTGTCGTCTTCGTGTAGCTCAATTTCTATCGCTTTTTCACGAACATAATCGATTTTCAATTTCTCGGTAGAGCCATCGTATGCGATCTTGCCCTGGTCGAGTATTATGATCCGGCTACAGAGCGCCTCTATGTCGTCCATGTCGTGCGTTGTAAGTATTATGGTTGTCTCGCGTTCCTTGTTAACCATTTTTAAAAACTTGCGCACATAGTCTTTGGCTATGATGTCGAGCCCTATTGTTGGCTCGTCAAGAAAGAGTATGCGAGGGTTGTGCAGAAGTGCGGCGGTTAAGTCGCACCGCATTCGCTGGCCCAACGAGAGCTTGCGAACGGGAACTTTTAAAAGCGGGCCTAGCTCAAGCGTTTCGGATAGTTCTTCAAAGTTTCTTTTAAAATCGTCTTCCGGCACACGGAATATTGAACGTAAAAGATCGAAAGATTCCAAAACCGGCAGATCCCACCACAGCTGTGTGCGTTGGCCAAAAACCACGCCGATGTTACGCGCGTTTTGTGCGCGGTTTATGTGCGGAACGTTCCCTGCAACTACGATCTTTCCAGACGTAGGAACCAGAATTCCTGTTAGCATTTTAATCGTCGTAGATTTTCCTGCGCCGTTTTCTCCTACATAACCTACGAAATCTCCTTTGGCTATGGAGAAAGATATATCGTCTACCGCTTTTTTTGTTGTGTAGCGGCGGGAGAAAAGGTTTTGTATCGACCCAATGAAACCGCTTTTCCCGTCTGCAACCGTAAAATGGCGGGACAGGTTGTTAACCCGGATGATTGAGTTGTCGTCGGACATCATATCAGCTCGTTTGAAAAATTAAACCAATTCTAAACTTACATTTTAGCAGAAGGCAGGTAGCAATGGTAAGGAAGGTTATAGCTCGGGAGTGGGTCAACTTGCGTATATTGTGTCATGCTGAGAGTAGCGAAGCATCTCAAATCTGTTGTTATTAAGCCGGATGTAATCCGAGATTCTTCGGCTCCGCCTCAGAATGACAACGAACTGCCTATAGCTCTCCTAAATCTTCTTGCGCTCCCAGTTCGTCTGGTTGTGTTTCGTTTACAAACGTGGTCGGTTCCGTGCCGTCGATGAAGGCTTCGAAAAAGGAATCTTTGCCGGACGATTTTGTTAACAGCCCCGATTTTTTATCTATTTTTACAAAGAGGATATCCTCAGGCGGTTTAAAGTCAACCACGGGCATTCCTTCCAATGTTTTTTTCATGAAGCCTTTCCAGATAGGAATAGCGGCGCGTGAGCCTGTTTCCCTTTTGCCCATAGGTTTGTTGTCGTCCCTGCCGACCCATACACCGCACACTATGTCGGGGGTAAAGCCTACGAACCATGCGTCTATATTATTGTTAGTGGTTCCGGTTTTGCCGGCTATAGGGTTTTTAAGTTTCAGGCTTCTTGCGGTTCCTTCTTTTACGACGCCTGTCATTATATTCGTCATAAGATAGGCGACAGATGGTGAGATTGCCTGTTTTATTTCCGGTTCGTTTTGCTCAAGGATAACGCCATTCCTGTCTTCAACCGATTTTATGAAAATAGGTTTGGCGCGGGCTCCACCGTTTGCAAGGGTGCCATAAACCGTTACCATCTCAACCAATGCCACAGGGGAAGCCCCTAGCGCAAGGGAGAGGTTGGGTTCGAGTTTTGAGGTTATTCCAAGTTTTCTTGCGTTGTTTATAACCGGCCTTACGCCTATTTTATCCAGAGCTTTTATCGTTACTACGTTTCTGGAGTGCGTTACGGCCGTTCGGATAGTTGTTGGCCCGAAAAACTTTTCTTCAAAGTTCATCGGTTTCCAGCCTCGAAACTCGGTTACCGCACGGTCGAATATTATCGGCGCGTCAATAATGATCGATGCTGGCGTATATCCTTTTTCAATTGCCGTAGCATAAATAACAGGTTTGAATGACGAGCCTGGCTGGCGTTTTGCCTGTATGGCGCGGTTGAACTTGCTTCTCTCAGCGTCATATCCGCCCACCATGGCCAGCACGTGCCCCGTTTTAGGAACCATGGCCAAAAGCGCACCCTGGATTATTGGAACCTGGTAAAGGGTTAGTGGCAAAGAACCGTCGTCTGAAATGTTTCCTTTCAGAACGCGGGTTTCTATCAAGTCGCCCGGTTTTAAAACTTTCCTTGCGTCTTTTATTTTTGCCGCCCATAAGGCGTTTTTGCGTGGGTTAGGAGTTCTTGCCCAGTTCATCTCCTTTAATGGGATCACACCTTTATTGTCTTCAAACCCCACGGTGACCTTTTTCTTTTCAACATCTAACACAATGCCTTTTAATATGCTTCCCGGCTTGTATATGTCTATTTTATGGCCGCGTTTGTTTATTCGAGGGTTGAGCTTGTCCGCCTCCACCGTTTCGCCTGCCTCGATATCTACGTGCCCTATCGGCCCGCGATATCCCAGTCTTCTGTCATTTTTCTCAATGCCGGCTTTGGCTGATGCTCTTGCATATTTTTGCAGTGCGAGGTCCAGTGTCGTGCGCACGGTCAAACCGCCGCGATATAGTTTTGTCGCCCCATATTTTTTTTCAAGTAGTCGGCGGACATGTTCTGCAAACCATGGTGCCTTGTTTTGAGGCTTTTTCCTTCCGGCCAGTCGAATCTCTTTTTTTTGCGCTTCCATTTTTTGGGCAGGCGTTATGGCACCTATCGCAACCATACGGTTTAACACATGGGCCTGCCTTGCTTTTGCCTTTTTCATGTTGTTGTATGGCGAGTAGTGGCTTGGCGCTTTTGGAAGCCCAACCAGAATTGATATTTCCGGAAGGGTTAAATTCGTCACGTTTTTGCCGAAATATATTTGCGAAGCCGCCTCAACCCCATACGCTCCGTGTCCATAATAAATATGGTTAAGATATATTTCCAATATCTCGTTTTTTGTATACATCCGTTCTATGTTGATAGACAGAATGGCTTCCTTGATCTTCCTGGCAAGTTTTCTCTCTGGCGTCAGGAAAAGCAGTTTTGCCACCTGCTGTGTGATGGAACTTCCACCCTGCACAACATGGCCCGCTTTCATGTTTGCAATAAACGCTCTTATGATACCTTCGATATTCAAACCATGATGTTTGTAAAATGATGTATCTTCCACGCCAATTGTCGCTCTTCTTAGCGCCAGCGGGATTCTTTCCAGCGGGACGAGTATCCGCTTTTCGATGTAGTATTCACCTATAAGCAGGTCGTTCCTGTCGTAAATACGTGTGACGAGGCTGGGTTTGTATTCTTTGAGAGAATCAATATTTGGCATATCCTTGGCATAGGTGAAATAGATAAATGCCGCCCCTCCGATGCCGGCCACTACGGAGACTATAAAAAGAAAGGCGAGAGCAGTGCCAAGTTTGCGTGCCAGACTGCTTTTGCCCCGGCGCTTTTTCTTTTTGTCTTGCGCCACCTTTATTTGCTTCCGGATTTTTCAGGGAGACCCAGTTTTTCCATCAGCAGTTGAAGGTCGGCCCATGCGTTTTTTTTCTCAGCCGGATTGCGCAGTAGGTAAGCCGGGTGAAACGTAGGTAAAAGCGGTGTTCCATGATAGGAATGAAAATTACCGCGAAGTTTTGATATCGGCTCCTTGGTTTTAAGTAACGTCTTGGCGGAAACCGCACCCAAGGCGCAGATGAACTTTGGCCGTATCGCGTCTATCTGGCGCGTCAGGTAATGCTCGCACAGTTCAACCTCAGCCGGGAGCGGGTTACGGTTTTCAGGTGGTCTGCATTTTAAAATGTTGGCGATATAAATATCGTTTCGGGTTAAGCCCATGGCCTCTATCATCTTTGTTAAAAGTTTTCCCGCCCTGCCAACGAAAGGTTCCGCTCTCTTGTCTTCTTCTGCGCCAGGTGCCTCGCCTATGAACATAAGATCAGCCTTGGGGTTGCCAACTCCAAACACCGTGTTTGTCCTGCTTCCTGAAAGTTCGCACTTCTTGCACGCCGATACTTCGGCCATCACGTCGTCAAGAGTTTCTCTGCCCGTAGTTTTTTCTTTTTTCATTACAGGTGTTCTGTTTAACCTTTTTATTATGTCGTCGGGCATTATCCCTTCGATCTCATTTTTACCGTACAGGCGAAGCGTCTCAAGTTCCAAACGCAGGCTTGATAGTTTTGCCAGTATCTGGCCCTTACCGTCCAAGGTTTATGCCCTCTTTTTATCCTTCTCGTTTTTGCCGTTCTTTAACAGTTTAACTGCATTGTCCAGTATGATCTCTGCCAGTTCACTTTTTAAGGCCTTGCCGTGTCGTGTTAGCTCGCCCGCTCTTGTGAGTATTGTAATTTCGTTATAGTCGGAGGCGAAACCTGTATCTTTTCTCGACACGTCGTTTATCACGATCATATCCATGTTTTTCTTTAGAAGTTTTTCTTTTCCGTTTTCAAGCGTATTTTCTGTTTCGGCGGCGAAACCTATAACTATCTGGCCTCGTTTACGTTTTGAAACTTCCATTAGTATATCCGGGTTTTCTACCAGTGTTATGTTCCACTGCCCGCTCTTTTTAACTTTGCGATTTTCAGCCTCCATCACGCGATAGTCACCAACCGCCGCCGCCATTATAAGAATATCAGCGTTATCAAAACATGACATGGTTTCCAGCCTCATCTCCTCTGCCGTTTTAACATTTACGATTTTAATGTCATCGGGAGGTTTTACCTCGGTAGCTCCGGCAATAAGGGTTACTTTGGCGCCTCGCCTTTTTAGGGCCTCCGCAACTGAAAAACCCATTTTGCCGGAGGAACTGTTACCAATAAACCGAACGGCGTCTACAGGTTCTCTTGTTCCTCCCGCTGTGACTATGACGTTTAAATTGGCAAAATCCCGTTTAATCTTTAAAGCTTCCTCAACTGCCGTAACGATGTCTTCAACGGGTGATAGTTTTCCGGCACCCTCGTCGCCACAGGCGAGCATGCCAACAGCGGGCCCAACAATTATTACGCCGCGCTCTTTTAATGTTGCGATGTTTTTCTGAACCGCTTTATTTTCGTACATCATGGTGTTCATGGCAGGAGCCATAATTACTTGAGCGTTGCACGCAAGCAGGAAGGTGCTTAAGGAATCGTCTGCTATACCGTTTGCGAATTTTCCTATTATGTTGGCCGTTGCCGGGGCCACCAAAACAATACACGCCTCTCTTTGTAATGTAATATGAGGCATGGAGTCTTCCCCCGGCGCAGGTAGCCCTGCACGCAAAACTTTATTGCCGGTCAACGCTTCAAAAGTTAGCGGGCCGATAAACGCCTCGGCGTTTTTTGTCATGACGACCTGAACGGCGCACCCAAGCTCCATTATCCGTCTTGCGATGTCCGCCGCCTTGTATGCGGCGATTCCTCCCGTCACACCGAGAACTATTTTATTTTTCATATTTACGCAAATCCATTACGGCTTATTATATACCTATGCTGAGTCAGGCGAATTCAGCTTTTTAGCATAAACTCGATGGTTTCTGTTTCATTACCGTTAACTATGATTGCCAATTTGTGGCGACCTGGGTAATGCTTTCGCGTTGTCATGCTTTTAAAGGAGCGCCTGGCTGTG
>JAJRTC010000082.1 GCA_024278445.1 Nitrospirota bacterium | reverse complement strand
TCACCGCACCTATCCCGACCATCGCATAAGCGCCGGGAGACGCCACAGCTTCCGGAGCCATATAGTTGAGGAAATATCCAAACACACCGCCGGTCATGCAACCGATGAAAAGAGAAGGAGCAAAAACACCTACAGGCCCACCGGAGCCTATCGAAATGGAAGTGGCTATAATTTTAAAAAATATCAAAGCCAGCGCCACGTTCCACACCATCCGTCCGTTTAGCATGTCATCCATCGTTTCATAACCGTTGCCAAACACACCCGGCAGATAAACCCCGATGCAACCAACTATTAACCCGCCAATGGCAGGTTTTATTACAGGATGAACGTTTACTTTTTCTTTAAAAAATGTTTCAGTCATAAAGTAAAGCTTAAAAAAGAGCCACGCCACAACACCGCAGATTATGCCAAGAAAAAAGTAGAAAATGATTTCCCATGGCGAGACCAGCGAATATGACGGTGCGGCAAAAGCCTGCGTATCTCCCAGCAACAGGCGTTTCGTTGTTGTGGCCATCACGGAACTTACAACAATCGGCAGAAAGGAGATGACATTAAAATCGCCGAGTATAAGCTCAACCGTGAAAATAACACCGGCGATAGGCGCATTAAACGCCGCCGCAATTCCGGCCGCCGCACCACACCCGACCAGGAGGCGCAACCGTTCCGTTGACGCTTTCATAAACTGCCCGATAACAGAGCCCATCGCGCCACATATCTGGGCTATGGGCCCTTCCCTGCCACCGGAACCGCCTGAGCCCAAGAAAACAGACGTAGCCAAAAGTCGAAACCAAATGGTTCTGGGTTTAACCACACCGCCATCTACAGCAGTCCATTTCATTACTTCCGCCGCAGAGCCGGACTCCGACTCCATTTTAAAATAAAACATGAGAGCACCAACTATCAACCCACCCAATGCCGGGATAAGCGGAATAATCAGATAGTGGTAATCACCGGGTAGAATTACTTCGGAGCGCTCAAAAAAGATATGCTGAACAACTTCTATGAGCCATTCAAAAAACACGGCGAGAAATCCGCAAAGAATACCAAGTATGCCGGAAGTAAAAAGAAGAACCGTGTGGTCGCTATAAGCCTTTGCACGAAACCGGCTTGAGAATGATTTATCGGAACTGCCTTCCTTCGAGCGCTCTGGCATTTTTCCTGTTTAGGCAAGTTATAAGTCAAAAATAAAAGCCGACGCCATTCATGGTGACGTCGGCCGTAAATAAACTAAAGTTAAAACGTTATTCAGAAGAGGTTTCCACGTCTCCACCGTCAGTTTTAGCCGCAAGCTCGGCCTCTTCCGAATGAAGAGCCTCGCCTTCCGCTTCTTCAGTTTTTTTGAACTGCGGAAGCTCTGTTATCTTGATACCATAAGACTTGTAGCGGCGTGCGCCTGTTCCGGCGGGAATCAGCCGCCCCATAATGACGTTTTCCTTCAAGCCTTTCAAGGTATCTCTTTTGCCGGAAACAGAAACTTCTGTTAGAACCCTCGTCGTCTCCTGGAAAGAAGCCGCAGAAATAAAGCTCTCGGTAGAGAGAGAGGACTTGGTTATGCCAAGGAGAATAGGACGTCCTTTCGCAGGTTGCCCGCCATCTTCTATCACTGCCCTGTTTTTTGCCGCAAACACCACTTTACTAACGTTTTCGCCGACCATCAAATCGGTATCACCGCCGTCTTCAATAACAAGGTGGCGTAACATCTGACGAACAATAACTTCGATATGTTTATCATTTATCACAACACCCTGAAGGCGATAGACTTCCTGAACCTCGTTAACCAGATATTTCTGAAGCTCCTTTTCACCAAGAACAGCCAGGATATCATGCGGGTTTGCCGCACCATCCACTAGAGCCTCGCCTGCCCGTACATAATCGCCCTCATGGACGTTAACGTGTTTACCGCGAGGAACAAGATACTCATGCTCTTCACCATTATCTGTGGTTACTATAACTCTGCGGTTGCCCTTAACAATGCCACCAAAAGAAACGGTACCGTTAACTTCGGTTATCGTCGCCTGCTCATGCGGCTTCCTCGCCTCGAAAAGCTCCGCAACACGTGGCAGACCACCGGTAATATCCTTGGTTTTGGTGCTCTCCCTCGGTATTTTAGCCAGCACGTCACCTGCGTTAACTTCCTGTCCTTCACTTACAGTAAGATGGGCACCGGCAGGCATCAGATATCGGTTAACCGTTTTACCGTTCTCATCTTTAAGCGATACACGCGGCTGTTTTTTCTCTTCCCTATGGTCGAGAATAACTTTTTCCGAATGGCCCGTAGTGTCATCAATTTCTTCACGCATGGTAACGTTTTCGATTATGTCGCCAAACGCAATCGTGCCTGCCACCTCGGTGAGGATAGACATGGTGTAAGGGTCCCATTCTGCCAGAATATCGCCCTCGTTTACCTTGTCGCCATCTTTCACTCTAAGCTTGGCCGAATAAATTATTTTATGACGCTCCAACTCCCGCCCCTGATCGTTCTGAAGGATAATACCGCCGTTGCGGTTCATCACCACCGTTTCGCCACCAGGAATAGGAATGTGCTTGATATCAATGAACTTAACGAAACCTTCTTTTTTAACCTGCAAGGTAGTTTGCTCAACAACCCGTGAAGCCGTGCCACCCAAATGGAACGTACGCATGGTAAGCTGGGTTCCAGGCTCGCCTATGGACTGAGCCGCAATAACGCCAACGGCTTCGCCTATCTCGACCATTTTTCCGTTGGCAAGGTTTCTTCCGTAACACATGATGCAAGTGCCGTCTTTAGCTTCACATGTAAGAACCGAACGGATCTTAACGTGTTCAATACCGCGCTCTTCAAAAAGCTTTACGACATCTTCGTCTATCATCTCGTTCGCTTTTAAAAGAACTTCCTTGTTAAACGGATCGATGACGTCTTCCAAGGCTATTCTGCCAAGGATCCTGTCGCCAAGTTCCTGAATGACCTTGCCTCCTTCGATAAGAGCATAGATGTCGATGCCATTAGGCGTTCCGCAATTTTCCTCAAGAACAATGATATCTTGCGCTACGTCTACGAGCCTCCTCGTGAGATAACCTGAGTTTGCGGTTTTAAGAGCCGTATCGGCAAGTCCCTTACGCGCACCATGAGTAGAAATAAAGTATTGAAGAACACCCAGCCCCTCACGGAAGTTAGCCGTGATGGGAGTTTCCATAATCTCGCCTGAAGGTTTAGCCATAAGGCCACGCATTCCGGCAAGCTGTCTTATTTGCTGTCTTGAACCACGGGCTCCAGACTCTGCCATTATGAAAATAGAGTTAAAATCTTTCTCATCCGAGGTACCGGCACTTATTCTGGCGTCCTGCTCATCGAGTTCCCTGAACATCTCGTTTGAGATAGAGTCAGAAACATGGGCCCAGATATCAATAATTTTGTTATACCGCTCACCATGAGTGATAAGACCGTTATGATACTGATCCTCAACCTTTGCCACCTCAGATCGGGCTTCGCCAACAAGCTTTGTCTTGTTCTGTGGAATAAGCATGTTATCCATAGATATGGATATGCCCGCTTTGGTAGCCATTTGGAAACCAAGATCCTTAAGATCGTCAATAAATTTAACAGTGGCGTCACGCCCCATATTGATGAAAGAGTCGTTTACAAGATCCTGAAGAGCCTTTTTTGTCATCAGCTTGTTCACCCGCTCAAAGGGCATTCCTTCAGGAAGGGTTGCATAAAGTAGCACACGGCCCGTGGTGGTATCGTGTATCGAGCCTTTCACCCGAACACGGATTTTGGCGTTCACCCCAAGGTAATCGCTGTCATAAGCCGTTTTAACTTCATGCGGAGACGAAAAAACCTTGTTCTCTCCTAAAGAGCCGCCACGTTCTTTTGTAAGGTAATAGCAACCCAGAACAATATCCTGCGATGGCACGGCGATAGGCTTGCCGTTGGATGGCGAAAGAATGTTGTTCGATGCCAGCATGAAGAACTTGCACTCCACCTGAGCCTCAAGGGATAGCGGCAAATGTACAGCCATTTGGTCACCATCGAAATCGGCGTTAAACGCGGCGCAGACCAAAGGATGAAGACGTATAGCCTTACCCTCAACCAAAACCGGCATGAACGCCTGGATACCAAGCCTGTGAAGCGTGGGCGCGCGGTTTAAAAGAACCGGATGGTCATCTACAACCTCTTCTAAAACCTCCCAAACCTCAGGAGTCTCCATCTCGACCATTTTTTTGGCACTACGTATAGTGGTGGCATAACCTTTCTGTTCCAGCTTGTGGAAAATAAAAGGTTTGAACATTTCAACAGCCATTTTCTTCGGAAGACCGCACTGGTAGAATTTCAGTTCCGGCCCGACAACGATAACGGAACGACCGGAATAATCTACACGTTTTCCAAGAAGGTTCTGGCGAAACCTTCCCTGCTTGCCCTTGAGCATATCAGACAAAGATTTCAGAGGGCGTTTGTTCGGCCCTTTTAAGGTTCTGCCGCGTCTGCCGTTATCGAACAAGGCCGCCACGGCCTCCTGCAACATTCTTTTTTCGTTGCGGATGATAATGTCGGGCGCTTTTAGCTCCTGTATTCTTTTAAGGCGGTTGTTACGGTTTATAACGCGCCGGTAAAGATCGTTCAAATCAGATGTGGCAAAACGTCCGCCATCAAGCGGCACAAGTGGGCGGAGTTCAGGAGGTATAACCGGCACGACCTTAAGAATCATCCACTCAGGTTTGTTACCCGATTTTCTGAAAGACTCAACAACCTTCAAACGCTTTGAGAGTTTTCTTTGTGTTTGCTGAGAACCGGTTTCCTTCAGGGCCTCGCGCAGATCCACTGCTAATTCGTCTATTTCAATTTCACGAATAAGCTCGTCGATAGCCTCGGCACCAACACCTGCCTTGAATGCCGTCTCGCCATGCTCTTCAATTGCCTGACGATAAGCTTCTTCTGAGAGTATCTGTTTATATTTAAGGTCCGTCTCACCCGGATCTATAATTATATATGCTTCAAAATAAATGACTTTTTCAAGGTCGCGTAGCGTCAGGTCCAGGTAGTTGCCGATTCTGCTTGGCAAACCTTTAAAAAACCAGATGTGCGCAACAGGGCTTGCAAGCTCGATGTGCCCCATACGCTCACGCCGCACTTTGGACAAGATAACCTCAACGCCGCACTTTTCGCACACGACGCCTTTATGTTTCATCCTTTTGTATTTGCCGCAAATACATTCCCAATCCTTAACCGGCCCGAAGATCTTTGCACAAAAAAGGCCGTCACGCTCCGGTTTAAAGGTTCGATAGTTAATTGTCTCCGGCTTTTTTACCTCACCGAATGACCATGAGCGGATCTTCTCAGGAGACGCCAAGCGTATCCTTATCGAGTTAAATGAGATTGGGTCTTTCGGTCTCTCTCTAAAAGCGCTACCGTAATTATCCAATGGTCTTTCTCCTAGCTCGGTTTATTATCTTTTACCAGCAAACCGCCAAACATCGGCGGCGTCAGTTTTTTAGTCTTGCACAAACTCAACATCCAACGCCAAGGCCTGAAGCTCTTTAACAAGAACGTTGAACGATTCCGGAACGCCCGGGCTTAAAGAATGATCGCCTTTCACAATCGACTCATACATACGTTTACGTCCCTCCACGTCATCTGACTTAACAGTCAGCATTTCCTGAAGCGTGTAAGCCGCACCATAAGCTTCTAAC
>JAJRTC010000081.1 GCA_024278445.1 Nitrospirota bacterium | reverse complement strand
TCGCCATCGTGTCGCACGTTTGTTTCGCCGTAGTCTATGCCGATTCTTATATCTATAGTTGTTTGTTCGTCGGCGGTTTTGTTGTATTCCTTCACAGTCCGCATAATTTTAATAGAAGTTCGTATAGCTTCGGCGTTTTCCTTGAAAACACTCATGAACCCGTCGCCAAGCCCCTTGCGGTAAAGGCAGTTTTCTTTTGTGGCAATGTCTACGAACATGTCTTCGAGCTTGTTAAAAAGCTGGAAGAAATGGTAGCCGCCATAGGTGTTCATGATTTCAGTGGAGCCTGCCATATCGAGGAAAAGAATAGCCTCAGACACCGTGTCTTTGTAAGGCGTCGTAGGGAGAGCCGGGGCCTGCTCCGGCTTTGAGGGCAGTGGGGGGGGTGCCTCCGGAGCCGGTTCGCTTCCATTTTTGGATTTTTCATAGTCTTCGATGAATTTTTTATCCTTGTCGGCAAAGTCGATTAGCTCCTGCGAGCCTGAAAGTTTGGCCAGCCTTATGAACGTTTGATAATCCAATGTAGCCTCGTCTAACATGCCCATGTATGTTTTGGCGTTTCCACGGTTGTGATACGCTTCCGAATAGTTAGGGTTCAAGCGTATCGCCTCGTCATAGTCGACTGTGGCTTCCTCGTTCCTGTCTAACGCCACCAGAACGTTGCCCCTGTTGTTGTATGCGGCGGCATAGTTAGGGTATACGTTAATAGCGGCCGTATAGTATTTCAGGGCACCTTCCTTGTCTCCGGATTCAGACCTTGAGTTCGCCCTGTTGTAATAAGCCTGAATGAAGTCGGGGTCTAGTCTTATCGACTCAGAATAGTCCGCTATGGCGTCTTTTCTTCTACCCAAAGAAACTTTGGCATTTGCCCTGTTATAGTATGCGGCGGCATATTCCGGTTCTCTTTTTATCGCCTCGTTATAGTCGCTAATAGCCTCTTCCATTCTGCCAAGATCGGCTTTAACGTTGGCCCTGTTGTTGTAGACCTGCGCGGCGGACGGGTCGAGCTTGAGCGCCAAATCGAAATCCGCTATGGCTTCCTCTTTTTGGCCAAGGTCGTATTTGGCATTTGCCCTGTTGTAATAGGCTACCGAGAATTTGGAGTCTAAACGTATGGCTTCGTCATAATCGGCGATGGCTTCTTCTTTTTGTCCAAGAGTGTCTTTTGCGCTTCCTCTGCTGTTATATGCCTTGGATAGTTTCGGTTCCAGGCGCAGAGCGTGGTCGAAGTCCCTCACGGCCTCCTCTTTTTTACCGATGGCGGATTTTGCGCTACCACGGTTGTGGTATGCGGCGGCGTAGTTGGCATCCAGTTTTACCGCCTCGTCATAATCTGCTATCGCCGCTTCCTTATGACCCAAGGCAGATTTAACGTTGCCACGGTTGTTATATGCAACTGCGTAGTTAGGGGCTATCCTGATAGCGTGATCGAAATCTTCTATCGCATCTTCCTTGTTACCCATAGCTGATTTAACATTGCCACGATTGTTGTATGCGGCGGCGTAGTTAGGGTCTATCTTTATGGCGTGGTCGAAATCAACGATTGCGTCTTTCTTCTTGCCGAGTGAGGATAGGGCGCTTCCCCTGTTGTTGTATGCCTGTGCGAATTCGGGGTTGAATCGTATCGCTTCATCAAAGCAGTGAACGGCCTTGCGCAGTTTACGACTACGGTATAATGCTACGCCGTCTTCGAAAAACTGTTTTGATTTACGTGCGTTTTCAGACATAATTTTTAAGATTTCATTATAAACCATGATTTGAAAAATTGAAAACTTATGAGCTTTTCAGGTAGTGGGTCAGTTTGCGTGTTATTGTCATGAGCGTAGCGAAGCATCTCAAATCCATTTTTATTATGCCGGATGTGATCCGAGATTCTTCGGCTCCGCCTCAGAATGACAACGAACTGACACACGACCGCTTTTTGCCCGATCTTTTTGAAAGCGCAATCTCAAATACACTGCATCAAAAAGTGGGTAGAGGGCTTAGGCTTACGTTTACCAATAACAGAAAATCGCTGATTTCCATCAAACGTCAGGCGGGGCTTGTTGACGTACGCCTCTCCCGCATCTTTCTGTTGGCAGATGAAAATACGGTTTATGACCTTGTGCGTTTTATAAAAGGTGCAACTTTGCGTGTTCCGCGCAGTGTCATGGAATTTGCAGAGAAAAGCACTCTTCCGCCTCATGTGGCCCAAAAAGCTTTGTCACGCGCAAATCCGGTTGGTAAAGTGTATAACCTGAGAAAAATAGCCAAGAGTATTAATGCCAGATATTTTGACGGGGCATTGAATATAAACATAACGTGGGGTAATAAACCGCGCAGGAAAAAACGAAGATATGGAAACAGGGTGATCCAACTAGGCCTTTATGACAGGGACCTGGATCTTGTAAGGGTTCATCCGGTTCTCGACTCAGAAACGGTTCCTGTGGAGTATTTAGGGCTTGTCGTTTATCACGAACTGCTTCACAAAAAGCTGGGGTCAAAAAGAGGGGTTAACGGCGAACGCCGCCATCATGGCAGTGAGTTTCGTCTGCTTGAAAAAGAATATGAGCAGTATCGCTGGGCAATGGCCTGGGAAAAACGGAACCTTAACAAACTGCTTAACCGGCGTCACAAACTGGTTTAACGGCTGTACACACCATGCAAAGTAATTTTGATATAGACAAGGCCGTAAAACTGCTTCGCCAAGAAGTCTTAAAGTGGAAAACGCCGATAGTTACAAAATACAGCAAAACCAAAAAACGCCCCGCCTTTAAGGTTTTAATAAGCTGTTTGCTGTCGCTTAGAACAAGGGATGAACAGACGGCAGAAGCCTCTAAACGTCTTTTTGCCATAGCGGATACGCCTGCGAAAATTGCCTCACTGCCAACTGACAAAATTGAAAAGCTTATTTACCCGGTCGGGTTTTACCGCACCAAGGCAAAATCTATAAAAGAAGCTTGCAAAACCATAGTCGAAAAATACAAAGGGAAAACACCCAATACCATCGAAGAACTCTTGACGTTAAAAGGCGCGGGGCGCAAGACCGCAAACCTTGTGGTAACGCTTGGGTTTAATAAACCTGGAATCTGCGTAGATACGCATGTACACAGAATAAGCAATATCTGGGGCTACGTTGAAACTAAAACGCCAGAGAAAACGGAGTTCGCCTTGCGCGAGAAGCTACCGCCTCAATACTGGATAGAGTACAATGACCTCCTTGTTACATTGGGTCAGAACCAGTGCAAGCCTATATCCCCGATTTGTTCAACTTGTCTTTTAAATGGAGTTTGCCCCAAAAAGGGGGTTACGAGGTCTCGCTGAAAAATGCTCACCTTGACTTTTACGTTTTTCGATTCGATACAACAGCATGGATACAGCTGATAAAATAGCGCTTTTCACAATATCAGGTAAATATGGCAAAAGATTATTACGAAACACTGGGTGTTAGCAAAAATGCTTCGGATAGCGAAATAAAGAAGGCATACCGAAAGCTTGCCATGAAGTATCACCCGGACAGGAACCCGGACAGCAAGCAGGCCGAGGATAAGTTTAAGGAAGTTAGCGAGGCGTATGCGGTTCTTTCCGATAAAGATAAAAAGGCGCAATACGACAGGGTAGGGCATGACGCCTTCCACCAGAGGTTCAGCCAGGAGGATATCTTCAATAATATGAACTTCGATGACGTGTTCAGGGAGTTCGGTTTTGGTGGAGACGCTTTTAGTAATATCTTTGGCGGCGGTCGTGGCAGATCGCACATTAGATACGAAACTTTTGGAGGTGGCTCCCCCACTGGAGCTTTTGGCGGTTTTGGCGCAAGGGGGCCAAGGCGAGGGCAGGATGTTGAAACCAGGATGTCGATCCCGTTCCGTGAGGCGATGGATGGGTCTGAACGCTCAATAAGGCTTGATACCGGATCGGGGCAAACAACGCTGTCGGTTAAAATTCCTGCCGGAATAGAAACCGGAAAAAAACTGCGCCTTAAAGGAAAAGGCCGGCCAGGCTCAGAGGGAGGCCCGGCTGGCGATATTTATATAGTCATAGACGTGCAGGATGACCCCGTATTCAAACGCGATGGTGCCAATCTTTACGTTAACGCGAAAACTCCTTATTCCACGCTGATTCTTGGCGGATCCGTTGTCGCTCCTACTTTGGGTGGGGAGCGGATGATTAAGGTTGAGGCGGGGGCCGACCCTTCTAAAAAAATCAGGATCAAAGGAGCAGGTGCGCCAAAACTTAAAGGGGCTGGGCATGGTGATCTTTATGTAAGCCTTCATGTTTTCGTGCCGCAAAAGCCTTCTGAAAAGCAGAAAGAGCTGGCGGAGAAACTTGCAGAATCCGGGCTGTGAATATTACGCTCGCCTTACCCGTGTATGCTTACTTTTAAGGCATTTAAAAACCGTAAGTTATCATTTATGGGTGTTTTTTGGGCTGGGCCGACTGTAACAAAATGAAAAATGTGATACAATTTCTGCCATTACTGTGGTGGTGATAAAAAAAGTCGAGAACTTTTTGTATTTTTTGCAAAGAGGAGCAATACAAATGCGCCCTTTCCTAATGTTATTCTTTGCCGTGCTTGTTTCGACCCAGCTTGTTTCTTGCGCACATCAAGGTGTTGGCAAGTTTTTTAAAAGAACAGGTGCCGCCATTGAAAGTTTTGGCGACAAAATAATTAAGAAGGCGGAAAAGCCGGAAACTAAAGATAACGTAAACGAGCCTGTTCCCGCTCTGGAAGCCAACGCCCAGCCAGAGCCAACAGCGGAGCCGATAGCTGATCTGAATGGTGAAGCAGGCATGATGATAAGCTCTGAACTTGTGGCAAAAGCCCAAGACCGCCTGAACCAACTAGGCTATAACTCAGGCCCGGTAGATGGAATACTGGGTCGCAAGACATCAAAAGCCGTTAAGGCGTTTGAACGCGACAACAACATGCCGGTGGAGGGGATGGTTACGGCCAAATTGGTTGACGCTTTGCAGGTCAGCAATAACTTTGCCCCAAAAAATCAGAACTGGCCCCAGCAAAACAATCTACATAAAATAAAAACAATAAGTTCAAACGTGCAACCTGAAAAAGCGTCTATCAGCGGCCTCTGGACAGGGTTTTTCTATTGTAGTGAGCGTAAATTCGCTCTTGAACTTACAATAAAAGATACGCCAAAAACGAATCATCTTTCAGCCGATTTCGTTTTTTCGTCCTTTGGTTTCGGGGTTCCGGCACCTAGCGGGCGGGTTGCGATGTCTGGTATGCACAAAACGTATGGGAACCTGCATTTTATAAAGCTTAGAGGGAGCGAGTGGGTAGAACAGCCGGGCGCTCCTATCCAGGAATATAATTTTAACGGAAACTTTGACCACAACTACAGTGTGTTGACCGGGAAAATTACCGATTGCGGGGAAGTTCAGCTAAGCCGTCGCCCTGCTGAAAACATGAGAAGGCTCGCAGGGGTTCGCTTCTCGCATTAAGAGGCGGCGCTTTTAACCCCTATAAGCATGGGGCTGGTGAAAGAAGGGGGACCCGTCTTTCTGGCAGGTATCCGTTCTCGCGTGGCCTTCGCCTATCGAAACCTGTAACGCTTGTAAAAACAAAAGTAAACGTAATTTGCCCCCGTCCATCCCTCAAAAGGTGTATCTTAATACATACGCTAGTTAGTTTCTCTTCAGGGTGCTTTAATCGCAAGTTCTCAGCCTATGAATAATGACCGGAATGTCGAGTTTTTCAGAGGGATAGCCGACCTTATAAACTCCGTTGCAGACCTCGACAACCTGCTTAACATGCTGATTGTCACCGCAACCCGTGTTACGGGTGCGCGTGCTTCGTCACTTTTACTGGTAGATAAGAAAACCGACAATCTTTATTTCCATATAGCCATTGGTGACAAGACCGAGAAGATAAAACAGTTTGCGCTTAAAAAGGGGGAGGGGATAGCAGGCTGGGTGGCCAAACATAACAAACCGCTTCTTGTTAAAGATGTTAATTCCGACCCCAGATGGTCTCCTAAAGTCTCTGCCTCCGTAGGTTTTGAAACCAAATCGATAGCCTGTGCCCCGTTGCGTGACGCAGGCGAGGTTATTGGTGTGCTGGAAATAATAGACCGTGACGATGGAGAAACCCTGCGCGAGGAGGATATGGAGAGGTTGCAGGCTTTTTCAGACCTTGCCGCCGCCGCTCTTGTGAAAGCGAGAAGTTTTAACAGCGTGGAAAAAAGGAAAAAAGAACTTCAGAGCGAACTTGCCGAAAAACACAGGATCATAGGCGATTCTCCTGCGATAAAAAAAGCGATTGAAGATTGCCGCAAGGTGGCGGGTTCAAAAGCTACCACTCTTATTACTGGAGATTCCGGCACGGGTAAAGAGCTTTTTGCACGGCTTATACATGAACTTTCCCCGCGCAAAGATAATTCACTAATCGTTGTTAACTGCGGTGCGTTACCTGAAACCCTTCTGGAGCGAGAGCTGTTCGGCCATGAAAAAGGAGCGTTTACAGACGCCGACTCCCAGAAGATAGGTCTTTTCGAGGCGGCTGACGGCGGCACTATTTTCCTTGATGAAATAGGTGAAACAACGCAGGCGATGCAAGTAAAGCTTTTGCGCGTTTTGCAGGAAGAGGTGTTTTTCAGGATAGGGGGGCAGTCCTCTATAAAAGTGGATGTGAGAGTAATTGCGGCTACGAATAAAAACCTGGAAGAAATGGTGGCTTCTCATGAGTTTCGCGAAGACCTTTATTACCGCTTAAACGTAATCAGGCTGAAGCTTCCTTCGCTTAAGGAGCGCAAGAGCGATATCCCGATTCTTACCGAGCGTTTTATTCGCAGGATGGCAGGAGACCTTAACCGTAGTATCAAAGGGGTTACGCCGGACGCCATGAACGCCTTAAAAAGTTATTCGTGGCCGGGCAATATACGTCAGCTCGAAAACGCCGTGGAACGTGCCGTTATTATGGGTGATTCTGAATGGATAGGTTTAGATGATTTACCGCCTGAAATAACCGAAGTCGCCACGCAGGAAATACAGGTAGGGCTAACGTTAAAAGAGGCTCAGGATAATTTTAAAAAAAACTTTATCGTGCAATCCCTGGAGTTTCAGGGGGGCAACAAAACCCGTACCGCAAAGATGCTGGATATCCAGCGCACTTACTTAAGCCGCCTTATAAAAGAACTTGAAATCGAGTAATGGAGGTTCCATTTATAAATGACTGAGGGATGGGTGTGGCCTTTGTTGGGGCTTGTGACTGTGGTTATTTTAATGTTTCGCTCCCGTTCAGATTCTGTTGCGCCGTCGTCTGAATCTTTCGGCATATCGCTTCATGGTCTCCATTCAGATCATAAAGGAATTTTTGAGGTAAACGTCGTGGCTATAGAATTTGACGAGCTTGGCCTGGTTTTTTATGTGAACGGTAAGTATGGTTGCTCTCATGAACCGCTTGATATCGACCATGTCCATGTTTCTGCCTATATCTCCGGCGCGGAGGAGGATTTTTCTTCTTTCGACCCCGCTCCGGCAGATGAGCCGACGGAACAGAGGATAGGAAGCCTTGTAAACCTTACCGCGCCCGTTGTATTGGGTAATTGTGGCAACGGAATGTTCCGCGCTCCTGTTGTGAATCACGATAGACAAGAACGTGTGCTGAACGCAATTGACAGGCTGGATTCCGCCGCGCGACGTATGGTTGAGAAGCTGGATAGCGAGTTTGACGGTTATTCCATTGAAGGGGAGTCGCTTGAAAATATCGAGAACGACTTTATGAACGACTTCGTTGTTCGAGAGATTATGGACGAAATAAACCGTGAATTTATTCTGGATTCAGGCCAGTTGAGCATGCGTGTCCGCTTTGTAAACGGTGAGGAGCAGATTATTGAAGAAGTGCCTCTTACCATTCAAATGAAAAAAGAAGACGTGGA
>JAJRTC010000080.1 GCA_024278445.1 Nitrospirota bacterium | reverse complement strand
TTCCACCGGGTCCCCCGACAAAAACGTAATGGTCATAACGTTTTCAGGGGCTATCAGCCCCGTTTCGGCTGAGTATATTACGAAGTCGATCGATTCGGCAAACGAGACTAACGCAGAAGCCCTTATTATAGAAATGGACACCCCCGGAGGGCTGGACACCTCCATGCGGCTTATCATAAAAAAAATACAGGCATCAAACGTTCCGATAGTGGTTTATGTCGCCCCCACAGGGTCGAGAGCCGCTTCCGCCGGAGCTTTTATAACCATATCGGCACATGTAGCCGCCATGGCTCCAGGGACGAACATCGGAGCCGCGTCACCTGTAAACATGGGCGGGGGCGACATGGACAGTACGATGAAAAAGAAAGTTACAAACGATGCGAGGGCATATATACGTTCCATAGCCGAGCTTCGCGGGAGAAATGCGGACGTCGCCGAAAAAATGGTACGCAAAGGCTCCTCCATCTCTGAAAAAGAAGCGCTTGAGCAAAACGTGATAGACATTATCTCACCCAATTTAGCTAACCTTCTAAAAACACTGGATGGGCGACTTGTAAAAACCGCAGGCGGTGAAAGGAAACTGGCAACGTCTGACGCAACTGTAAACCGCGTCGTAATGACGTGGAGGCAAGAACTTTTTGACACGCTATCTAACCCCAACATCGCATATTTGCTCATGATGTTAGGCTTTTATGGTCTTTTCTTCGAACTATCCAACCCTGGCGCTATATTGCCTGGTATCGTCGGCGTCATAGCCCTTATTCTGGCGTTCTATTCGTTGCAGACACTGCCAATCAACTATGCCGGTGCCCTCCTTATTCTCATGGGAGTCATAATGTTCATGCTTGAAATATGGGTAACGAGTTTCGGGATGCTAACCGTTGGCGGGCTTATCGCCCTTGTTACAGGTTCCTTAATGCTTGTCGATTCACCACAGGAGTATTTACAGATAAGCTTAAGCGTTATTTTGCCTACAGCCATCCTCACCGCCGGATTTTTCACGTTCCTGGTAGGCTCCGGATTACGGGCGCAAAAAAGAAATTTTACGAGCGGAAAAGAGGCGCTGGTAGGCGCTTTGGCGATAGCAGACACAGACATATCACCCGACCATGCCGGCAAGATTTTTGTTGAAGGGGAAATTTGGAACGCTGTGACGCAGAACGTCCCAATCAAAAAGGGCACCCCCGTGGAGGTGCTAGACGTGACCGGGCTGACGGTGACGGTTAAGGCGAAGGAGTAAAAAAAACCTTCCATTTGTCATTCTGAGGAGCCAAAGGCGATGAAGAATCTCATGACGCCATGAAAGCCCAAGGTCGAGATTCTTAGCTCCGCTCAGATTAAAAACAAAAAAAACTCTCCGGTGCATTAAACCATTTCTACGCCCCTAACAAAAATGCCATAGCTGGCAACGGGGCTGACTTAAGCTTCTTCGGTAACAGGAACCCTTTTGACGCGCTTCTTAGGCATGGCAGAAACATCGCGATCCACAAGCTCGATCATCGCCATGGGGGCGTTGTCACCAGCTCTTGGGCCAAGCTTGAAGATCCTCGTATACCCGCCAGGACGATCTTTATAACGCTCTGCGAAACTATCAAAAACCTTCGTAGTGGCATCTTTTGTGCGAACATAAGCCAACGCCTTGCGCCGCGAGCCAAGATCACCCTTTTTACCCAAGGTGATTATTTTCTCTGCAATTCGCCTAAGCTCTTTTGCCTTGGGCAAGGTAGTCGTTATACGTTCATACGTGAAAAGCGAGGTGACCATGTTTCGAAACATAGCCTTCCTGTGCGTTCCCGTCATATTGAAATGTTTTTTGTGCTTTAGATGTCTCATAGTTAGCTATTCGAAGCAGGCTGATCCAGCGTGGCCAGCTCTTCCTTATAGTGGTCGATATCCATACCAAGCGAAAGCCCCATCTCTACAAGGATGTCTTTTATTTCGTTCAAGGATTTACGACCAAAGTTTCTGGTTTTAAGCATTTCATGATCCGTTTTGGTAACAAGTTCCAAAATGCTCTTTATATCGGCGTTCTTGAGGCAGTTGTAGGAACGAACCGAAAGCTCCAGTTCCTCAACGCTTTTTCTCAAGTTTATCGCTACTTTCATTTTCTCATCGTTGACCAACGTGGTCGGCACTTCCTGAGCCTCATCGAAGTTAATGAAGATCTGCAGATGGTCTTTTAAGTTTTTCGCCGCCTGAGCAACAGCGTCTACGGGCTTGATCGCGCCATTGGTGAAAACTTCCAGAATCAGCTTGTCATAATCAGAAGACTGCTCAACACGGGTTTTTTCGATACGGAAAGAAACCGTGGAAACAGGCGTAAAAGTGGCGTCAATCGGGATCATGGAAATATCCCAGTTTGGGTTGCCGTTTTTCTCGGCCGGAGAATAACCTCTGCCAGACGCTACAATCATCTCTATCATTAAAGACGCTTTGTCGTCTGTTAAAGTGGCAAGATGCAGGTCGGGGTTTAAAATTTCCACCGAAGGCGGGGCGTCTATAGCCGCCGCTGTAACGTCACCTTTGCCCGAAGCCTTCAAGGTAATGGTCACGCTATCGTCAGTCGTTTTTTTGACAATCATCTCTTTAACGTTCAAAATGATCTCGGAGACGTCTTCAAGGACACCGTCAAGAGTCGAAAACTCGTGATGAATACCCTCAATTTTCACAGCCACAACAGCCGCACCCTGGATAGAGGACAACAAATGACGGCGTATCGCGTTGCCTATAGTAATGCCAAATCCACGCTCAAACGGTTCCGCAACAAAGACTGAGTGAGAGGCGTCTTCCGCGCCTTTATCCGTCTCCAGCTTCTTAGGTCTAACCAACCCCTGTAAGGCAGTTAACATGAAGCCTCCTATTAAAAAAGTACTTATAAATTATTTGGAATACAGCTCGACTATGAGCTGTTCCTGTATCGGATGCTGTATATGAGCCCGCTCCGGCGTGCCATGCGCGATTCCCTTCATAGCCTTACGGTCGATGCTCAGCCATTCAGGGATCTGGGAATCAGAAACATGCGCCATTGCAACCGTAATGGCTTCCGACTTCCTGCTCGGCTCTACAACCTCGATGGTGTCGCCTTTTTTTATCCTGTAGGAAGGCACATTAACCTTCCTGCCATTAACAAGAAAATGCTTGTGCCTTACAAGCTGACGCGCCTGAGCCAAACTTGCGGCGAACCCAAGTTTTAACACAACGTTGTCAAACCTGCTCTCAAGAAGTAGCAACAGATTTTCACCAGTTATGCCCTTCATCCGGTCGGCCCTTGCAAAATAGCCACGAAACTGTTTCTCAAAAGTGCCGTAGAGGCGCTTCACTTTCTGTTTTTCACGAAGCTGTATGCCGTATTCCTTTACCTTCTTACGAGCCTGTCCGGCCTGTCCTGGAGGATAATTACGACGTTCCATCGCACATTTCTTGGAAAGACAACGCTCTCCTTTTAAAAAGAGTTTAACCCCTTCCCTGCGGCAAAGCCTGCAAACCGATTCTCTATATCTGGCCAAAAAATCCTCCGTACACCGTTAGATAGAACATCATTTACACGCGCCGCCGTTTAGCCGGGCGACATCCGTTGTGCGGAATTGGCGTGACATCTCTTATTATTTCAACTTCCAGGCCGACGGCATGCAACGCCCGAACAGCGGCCTCGCGACCGGCGCCAGGCCCCTTGACGTATACCTCGACCTTTTTCATTCCCATTTCCATCGCTTTTTTCGCGGCGGTTTCAGATGCGACCTGCGCGGCATAAGGCGTGCTTTTGCGCGATCCCTTAAAACCGGAGCTACCGGCGGACGCCCATGAAACGGCGTTACCGGAAGGATCGGTGATGGTTATCATCGTGTTGTTAAAGGTAGATTTAACATGCGCAACTCCAAGCGCCCCAACCTTTTTAACCTTCTTCTTGGAAGAAGTTTTCGTCTGTTTTTTGTCAGCCATTTTCTTTTATTAACTCAGGTTCAGTGGTTGTTTTTCTACTTCTTCGTCTCTTTGCGCCTGCCGGAACCAGCCGTTTTGATAGGGCCTTTTCTCGTTCGCGCGTTGGTTCTGGTTCTCTGCCCCCTCACCGGAAGCCCCTTGCGATGGCGCAAACCCCTGTAAGAACCGATATCCATCAATCGCTTGATGTTCATCTGAACCTCGCGGCGAAGGTCGCCCTCCACCTGATATTGTTTCTCTATTATATTACGAAGCTGGTTGACTTCCTGATCGCCCAAGTCTTTAACCCTGATATCCGGCTGAACATTGGCGGCAGTCAAAATTCTTTTAGCCGTCGTTCTGCCAATTCCGTAAATATAGGTAAGAGCAATCTCCACCCTCTTGTCTCTTGGAATATCTATCCCTGCGATTCGCGCCATTATTTTTTACTCTATCCCACTGAAAAAACTAAACAAATTAACCCTGACGCTGTTTGTGCTTCGGGTTTTCGCAAATCACGCGGATAACGCCGTTGCGTTTGATAACCTTACATTTATCACAGATCGGTTTAACCGATGCCCGCACTTTCATTCGCCAAAGCTCCTTGAAAAACATGAACCAACCATAGGCAGGCTCTTGGGAAAAGTCGATATTGTAGCAGATTAGACTTAAATGTCCAAACTATTTTACATTAAATTTACTTAAAATTTCACACCCGCCCTCAACCAAGGCTATGGAGTGTTCAAAATGGGCAGACAGTCCGCCGTCTTCGGTCAAAACAGTCCATTGATCGTCCAAAACCCGAACATTCGGGCCTCCGGTATTTACCATCGGTTCAATAGCCAGAACCATCCCCTTGCGGAGAATCGGCCCCCTACCCGGTGGGCCATAATTAGGAACCTGCGGGTCCTCATGCGGGCTTGTGCCGATACCATGCCCAACAAACGAGGTCACCACGGAATAACCGGCTGATTCTGCATGTACCTGAACGGCATGCGAGATATCAGAGAGGTGGCCACCAGGCACAGCTTTTTCTATACCCTTATTTAGCGCCTCCTCGGTTACCTTCAGGAGTCTTTTGGCCGTGTCGCTTATACTACCAACGGCCAAGGTTCTGGCGGCATCGCCATAATAACCTTCATATTCAACGCCAAGGTCGAGCCCGATAATATCGCCATCTTTAAGAACCGTTCCGTCCGGTATTCCATGAACCACCTGGTCGTTCACAGCTACGCAAAGAGTGGCCGGAAACCCGCGATAACCTTTAAAAGAAGGTCTACCACCTAAAGCCTGAATGGTTTTTTCAGCCTCACGGTCAAGCTCAATCGTGGATATGCCGGGGGCCAATATTTCACTTAACCGTTCGTGGGCCGCAACCACCATTCGGTTAGCGGCTCGGAGCTTTGCGATTTCCTCGGTTGAACGGAAATTTATTGCCATTAGTTATCAAGCGCGGCAAAGATATCCCGGCTTACCTCTTCTGCCGGCCTGCTACCGTCAAAAGCCTGATATCTGCCGGAACTTTCGTAGTATGACTCAAGAGCGGAAGACTGCTGGCTGTATACGTCAAAGCGGTTGAGAATTGTCTCTTCCTTGTCATCTTCCCTGTGGTAGAGATCAGCACCACACTTATCACACACACCTTCCTGCGCAGGAGGGCTAAGCTCCACATTAAACATCTGTCCACAGTTTTTACAAATGCGGCGCCCCGTAAGGCGGCTTAAAAGATGCTCTGATTTTACCTTGAGATCCAGCACATAGTCGATCTCTTGCTTCATCTCGTTTAGCGAAGCGGTGAGGGCTTCAGCCTGAGCCACCGTACGTGGAAAACCATCGAGGATGAAACCGTTTTGGCAGTCAAGCTCTGTCAGGCGTTCGTTTATTATTCCGATAACCACTTCGTCAGGCACGAGTTGGCCCGCGCTCATAAAGGTGTTTGCCCTGACACCCATAGGAGTGTTTTCCTTAACGGCTTTTCTAAGGATGTCCCCCGTGGATATTTGCGGGATATCGTATTTCTCGATGATTAGTTTGGCCTGGGTTCCTTTACCCGCTCCCGGCGGGCCAAGCAGGATTATTCTCACGACACGCCTCCTCTCTATAAGTAAAGTAAATGCCAATCAAAGCCGACCTATCGACGGCTTCTTAAGGCACCCTTTTTTGCAAACCCGTCGTAATGGCGCATCACGAGGTGCGATTGCACCTGCGACATGGTATCCATGCCTACGCCGACGACTATGAGAAGCCCCGTTCCACCAAAATAGAAGGGAACGTTCAACTGATTTATAAGAACATCAGGAAAAACACATATTGCCGCAAGATAAGTTGCCCCTGTAAAGGTGAGCCGTGACAAAACCTTGTCTATATATTCGGCGGTCGGCCTGCCAGGGCGTATGCCCGGTATGTGGCCGTTCTGCTTTTTAAGGTTTTCCGCAACGTCTGACGGATTAAAAATAATAGCCGTGTAGAAGAAGCAGAAGAAAAAGATGGCCGCAATATAGAGAAGCTCGTAAACAAGCGCGCCCGGGTGCAACATGTCTGTTACGACGGAAAGCCACGGAGCCGAATCCTGGCTCATAAAGTTGGCAATAGTAGCCGGGAACATTATTATGGAAGAAGCGAATATAGGCGGTATGACGCCTGAAGTATTCACCTTCAACGGCAGATGGCTCTGGTTGCCGGCAAACTGGCGGCGGCCCACTTGTCTTTTAGCATAATTAATCGTAAGCTTTCTGTGGCTCGATTCCATAAACACTATGGCAGTGATAACGGCCAGCATCATAGCCAGAAGGAACAGGATAAGAAGAATGTTCATCTGCCCTATGCTTATAAGCTGGAACGTCTGGAAAATGGCGGTTGGCATGTCTGCCACGATTCCGGCGAAGATAATCAACGAGATGCCGTTGCCTATTCCTCGCTCCGTAACCTGTTCACCAAGCCACATCAAAAACGCCGTGCCAGCGGTCATGGTCAGCACGGTCATTAGCCTGAAATCCCAGCCAGGATCAGCTACCACCACCTGTCCGCCGGGTGATTGCAGTGATTCCAGCCAGAAACATAAACCAAAAGCCTGAACGGCTGATAGAACTATCGTTCCGTAACGGGTATATTCCGTTATTTTTTTCTGGCCCGCCTGCCCTTCTTTTTTAAGCTTTTCAAGCTTGGGAATAACAACGGTCAATAACTGGAAAATAATCGACGAGCTGATATAAGGCATTATCCCCAAGGCGAATATCGTAGCCTGCGAGAAGTTGGAGCCTGTAAACATATCGAAAAACTGGAACATGGTGCCGGCCATGTTGCGAAAAAAGTCGGCCAAGGCATCGGTCTCTACGCCAGGAACAGGAATGTGCGAACCAATCCTGTACACAAAGAGCATCCCAAACGTGAAGAGAATACGGTTTTTTAGCTCCGGGATTTTAGCTATCCCGGCAATCCCCTGTCCTATCACAGTCAGATCACCAGAGCTTTGCCGCCAGCTTTTTCAATTTTCTCGGCGGCGGTTTTGGAAAACTTTGAAGCCTTTACAGTGAGAGGTTTGGTGATGTCTCCATTGCCCAAAACCTTGAGCCTGCGTTTACCACCAACAACGCCTCTATCAGCAAGAGTTTCTGCCGTAACCTCGCCCTCGGCGGAAATACGCTCAAGGTCGGCAAGGTTTACGATGTCATACTCTTTACGGAATATATTTGTGAAACCATATTTTGGAAGACGTCTGGCCAACGGCATTTGACCGCCTTCAAACCCGGGCCGAACACCACCGCCCGCGCGGCTGTTTTGCCCATTATGTCCACGACAACTTGTTTTGCCATGCCCGGAGCCAGCTCCACGCCCGACTACCTTGCGCTTTTTTCTTGAGCCCTTATCAGGTTTCAACTCATGCAGTTTCATTTTATTTATCCGCCCTATTCTCTCGCCTACAGACGAAGACTTTTTATAAATTCAGGATCTTGCAACTGTGTCAAACCCTCTATGGTAGCTTTTGCCATGTTAAAC
>JAJRTC010000079.1 GCA_024278445.1 Nitrospirota bacterium | reverse complement strand
GGCGGCTAGATTGTAGGCCGTGGAGCCAGTCGGCGTTGATACGATAAGCCCGTCGGCCACATATTCGTTAACGAACAAACCGCCTATCGAAAGTTTTACATGCACCATACGGGCCAAGGCGCCACGGTTTATTACCAGGTCGTTCAATATAGTGTATGACGCTATGTCACGTCCTTCGCGGGAGATCGCAACGTCTATCATTATCCGGTCTTCGCAGGTATAGTCACCCGCCAAAATCTTTTCTAACGCCGGAAACATTTCTTCATAGGCGAATTCGGCCATGAAACCCAACGTGCCAAGGTTTATGCCAAGTATGGGGACGGAGCGACCGTCAACCAGGCGTGCGGCGCTAAGGAAAGTGCCGTCGCCGCCTAATACGACGATCATGTCGGCTTCTTTCGCTATGTTTCCACGGGGCAGGTTGGCTGGTGTATCGTCGTCGGGCGAGTTTTCATCTAAAAAACAGTCTACGCCCCGCTCTTTTAGCCACGGCTCCAGCTTTTTGGCCCCTTCGGCCGCAAGGGGGCTTTTGAATTTTGCGACGATGCCCACGCGTTTCATAGGTTTTATCTCCCAATACCCGTTCTCAAAAATCTTTTTGTAGTTTATTGTAGTTGAAAAGGGGTACGGTAACCTCTGCTAATTTTATTTTCGTGCTGAACAAACGGTTCTTATGAAAATATAATGATATAAATCGGTCGAAAGTGGATAATGTCTACTTTGCAGAGATAGCGGATGGCAATTTCAGGTTGGGTTACTGGTGAAATTATGAAAAAAACTGTTTTTTTGGTTCTTCTGTTTGCGCAGGCTCTGCTTTTTTCTGGGTGTGGCGGCAAGGATATAGTGCGCCATGACGCGGCGCAGGTTAACGATGCAAACAACTTTTACGCACGCGAGCGCTTTACCCAGGCAACCGAGGTATATCGTACGTTTGTGGAGGAAAACCCGGACTCTCAATTTAGGGGAAAAGCTCTCATAGGGCTTGCAGACTCGCTGTATAAAGACAGGCAGTATTTTGAAGCGGCCCTCTATTACGAACGCTTTCTGGAGCTTTACCCGTTAGACGCCCTAACGCCAAGGGCGCTTTTTTATCTTGGCATGTGTTCTTATCACGATTCCCGCACATCTGACAGGGACCAGACCCAGACCCACAAGGCTATCCAGTTTTTTACTGAGTTTCTGGAAAAATATCCGGATCATTCTCTCGCGTCCTATGCCAAAAATATGGTGTCTACCTTGAACTCGGTTCGTACCGGTTCAATGATGGAGATTGCCCGGTTTTATTACAGGATCAACAAGAACCAGTCCGCAATCCAGCGGCTTGACGAGTATCTTGCAGAATACCCGGATTCAGAAGAGGCACCAGAAGCCATGTTCCTTTTGGGTGACTGTTATTACCGTGAACAGTCGTTTAAAAGGGCGGCAGGAGTTTTTACAAGACTTATAAAGAAGTATCCGGAAAACAAATATGCCACTCGCGCCATGTCGATTTCTGACAGGATGAAAATAAACTAAACCGGGGGACACTGTTCGGCCTTGCTGGTAACTCCCTGATAGCGGCAACGAGGGCGGGCCTTAAAACTTTATCTTTCGGCCATAAGGTGAGCCCGGCTAAATTTTTTTCCTTCGCCTGCCCCTACGGAACTTACTGCTTTTGATTTAACAACGCGGTAGTGGCTCATGAAATTGTTTACGGCCTTGTTGGTCAACTGCATGGCCTCGTCATCATTCGCGGCGATTTTAAGTGCTTCGTCGTAGAATATGCTGACAAGCTCCAGCGGAGTGAACGGCGTGCTGTTTTTTAGATCCATTATTTTTTCACTCACTATTTTATTTCACCTGCTATTAAGTAGTAGCAAAGTCGGTGCCATTTTCTTTTGTTACAGATAAAGTTAAAAGCCTTGTTTTTCTTGATGTTTTACGCTATGTTCGGCTGTCATTCGATTGACGGTACCGGCAAAATTTCCTCACCTGGGCATATTTATCACCACGGCCCTCGCATTTAATTGGCGGGGTGTTTGTTCATCTTACGTATCGGCTCTCAGGCTTTGGAGGATGAGGAAAAAAGAGGCTGGTTTATATGGATTGAGGCTTAAAAGGCGTCGCGTCGGCTATTGTGACACGGTTCCCTCCACCTTTTTTACCAAGATACATGGCGTGATCCGCTTTTTCGATGAATGCGCCAGCAGATTCTCCTCCGAATGAGGCCACGCCTATGCTGATAGTTTTGGATATATCGACCGTTTCCCCGTTCAGGAGCGGTGTGAACCTGTAGGAGGCGAAAGTTGCCCGGATTCTTTCTGCAATGGTTTTCGCAAGCGTTTTATCCGCCCCCGGCAGTATGACGGTAAATTCTTCTCCGCCGTATCGGAAGCCGGAATCGACATTTTCCCTTATTGAGCTTTTGATGATTTTTCCAATTATCGTAAGGCAGGCGTCTCCTTCGACATGGCCGAATTTGTCGTTGTAGATTTTGAACTTGTCTATGTCCGCAAAAAGGAGCGAAAGGCTTGTTTGCTGGCGATTTGCCCTCACCATTTCTTCTTCCAGTTTTTTATGGAAGTGACGCTGGTTGAAAAGGCCGGTAAGGTTATCCGAGATGGTGAGGCGGTGGAGTTTTTCTTCCATCTGCTTGAGGTATGTTATGTCCTTGTACACGACTATACAGGATGCCTGGTTGTTTATATCTGTGATTGGAGAACGGGTGGCAAGGTATGTGCGCCCGTTTACAGCCTCCACCTCAAGGCTTGATTGGCCGATCATGGTGTTGCCGCATCCTTCGCAAGGCTCGTCCCTGCCCGCTATAAGCTGATAGCAGGGGCGGTCTAACGGTTCTCCGAAAGAGTTTTCCATGATTCGGTTCATATATTTTATTTTGTAGCTTTGATTCACTATGTTAACCGCAGCTCCCATGCCGTCCATAATAGAGTCGAGTTTATCTTTTTCTACCCTCAGACGTTCTTCTGCCTGTTTTCTTTGGGTTATGTCAAAAGCTACGAAAACCAGCCCTGTTATTTTTTTACCGGAGGCTTTGAGAGGCGATATGGTGAGGCCGAAATATTTTTTTTCTCCGTCTACATTGCAGTCGAACTCTGTTTTAAACATGCCGTCCTGGTCTTGCTTTTCGCCTCTTAAAACGCTTTCGCATATGGTTTTATACTGGTCGCTTAAAGCCTCGCCGGCAAGTTCTAAAAGATTGCGTCCTATCAGGTCTTTCCGTTTCGGGAACAGCCCAAGTTTTTTAGCCATCGGGTTCCATTCTGCGTTTACCGAGTCGATGGTCAGGTCTTTTTTTGTGGTAAAAATCACACGTTGTGTGGAATCGACGACCGATTGGTAATGGTCTTTGATTTCCATTATTTTGTCGGTCTGCCGCGCGACTTCAAGGCTTAGCTCTACGTTCCAGTTTTCAAGCCTTGTAAACGAGCGCTCCATCTGGTCGGCCATGGTATTGAAGTTTCTGGCAAGCAGGCTTATCTCATCGTGGCCGAGCGCCTCCCCGCCTCCTACGTCGATGTAGGCGGAGCTTACCCGCTCGTTCAGGTTTCCATGAGTCACCTTTTGAACCGTTCCAAGCATTTTCATGAGCGGCAGGGCTATGTGACGTGCGGTAAAAAGGCCGACGAACAACAGAAGGAACGAGATAAGGGCGATAGACTTTACCGACTCGTTAAAAAGCTTGCCGACCATATCTTTTGTTACGCTGGTTGGCACTTTTACAACGGTTAGCCCAAGGATATATCCGTCGGGTACTTCCCTGTCCGAGTCTGGCATATGGTGACACTGGTTGCATCCTTTGGCCGATATTATTGGCGCGATATAGCTAAAATGAGTAGCGTTCTCGTGTGAGCGACGCTTGCCGTCGTTAAGGGATAGTTGCTCAAGCCTGTGTTTGGGGCGTTCACTCTCATCGGCACCATACTCGGCGTCGAGTGATTTGCCATGAACAAGCCTGACTTCCGCTTCGCCTTTTAATTGCCTGTTCAACCTGCTCACATAGTTTTTTATAAATTGCCCGCCCGTTTCTGTTTCTAAAACGAAAGTGTTGATAGAGTGGATTATCCCCTCGGCGATGAGGCGGGCTTCTTTTTGGCCGGATTTAACGAGATAATCTTTAACGCTAAAATATTGCCAGGAAAGCGATATAGTGATGAGGGCAAAAAAGATCAGACTGATGCCTATGATTTTGGACGTAAGTCTTTGGTACCATCTAAGCAAAAGGACCACCCCCTATGGTGATGAATTTAATAAAATCATTGTACCACTTTTAGTATCCTTTTGAATAGTGGGATAGTTGGATTTTTTTGTGCCAGTGCTATTTATTTAATTAATTGTTTTTATGTGCGTTAGTTGATTTATCGAATGAAAATATTTGTAACAAAGTGAGCTATTTTGTGACATGGGAAGTAATATTGTTATTAAAGGGGCAAGGGAACATAACCTTAAAAATGTGAGCCTTGAAATCCCCCGAAACCGTCTTGTGGTAATCACGGGTCTTTCAGGATCGGGCAAGTCTTCGCTCGCGTTTGACACGATATACGCCGAAGGGCAAAGGCGATATGTAGAGTCGCTGTCG
>JAJRTC010000078.1 GCA_024278445.1 Nitrospirota bacterium | reverse complement strand
TGGGACATATAGCAAGAATGAACGAAGATGATCTTTCGGAGACGCTCTTGCGGCAGGCGATTATTATGGGGTCTGTCATGGCGTCATTTACCGTAGAAAAATTTTCTATGGACAGATTGCATGAGCTAAAAAGAGATGAAGTGGCCGAACGGTTCAGGCAGTTTAAGAAAATGACCCATTTCGAAGAGCTTACCGGTTCACCTGTTTCATAGTCAGGCTTGTTACGACGTGGATAAGGAAAACAAGAAGGACGCTCCGCCATTAAGCATTTTGGTTCTGCTCTCCTTTGTTCTGCCCGGAGCGGGACAGCTTGCTAATGACGAAAAAATAAAAGGGTATTTGTTTATCGTAATATCCTTGGCCCTGCTTCTGATGTTTTTTGCAAAGCTTACGGATATTTTTCCGCAGGTTCATGAAGATTTGCTTGCGGGCGTTATTCCAACCCTTACAGAAGAGTTTATGGGTAACCTTGAATCTTTGGGGCTGATACTTCTTGCGGGGCTGTTTTTGTTTGTTGTTGCCACTCTGGACGCTGTTATAGTTGGCAAGCGCAGGCTGTAAATATGCGGATAATAGCCGGGCGGTTTAGGGGTGCAAACCTTTATGGGCCATCGAACGCAAAAATCCGGCCTACGTCAGACAAGGCCCGCGAAACACTTTTTAATATTATAGGGCCAAGGATTTATGACAGCCGGTTTCTCGACCTTTTTGCCGGAACTGGTGCTGTGGGCCTTGAAGCGATATCACGTGGTGCAAAGATCGCGATTTTTATTGACAGCAAAAACGTGGATATTATCAGGAAAAATGCCGATAAACTAAAACTTGTGGAGCCTGCCGATTACACGATAATCAAAAGTGACGCAATTCAGGCGATGGAGTCGTTCATAACCATAAACAAAAAATTTGATATCGTGTTCGCCGATCCGCCTTGGGACGCAGGACTTGAGAAAAGGACAGTAGAGACGGCGCAGGCCCTGCTAAATGAAAATGGCGTTCTGATACTCGAAGCGTTTCACAAAACATTGCCGCCTAAAGCCGCCCCGCAACTTGCGCTCGTAAAGAGCCGCAAAAGTGGCGAGGCTGTTTTTCACTTCTATGAACGGGACTAATGTCAACTATACGTCAATCTTCTTCCCGAGTATTTTTTTGAGAAACGGATCCAGCAAGTCCATTGGAAGCGGAATAATGGTGTGCGTCGCGTTCTCATGCGATATTTCGCGGATTGTTTGCAGGTAGCGTAATGTTAGCGCCGCAGGGCGTTTTTCTATTATCTCGGCCGCCTCAGCCAGTTTTTGAGCCGCCTGGAACTCACCTTGAGAGTTTATTATTTTAGCTCGTCTCTCCCGCTCTGCCTCGGCCTGCTTTGCCATGGCCCTTTGCATTTCATTGGGCAAGTCAACATGTTTGATTTCAACGTTACTAACCTTGATGCCCCATGGGTCCGTTCTGCGGTCTAGCAGATCTTGTAATTCATGGTTGATCTTGTCTCGTTCAGATAACAGTTCGTCCAATTCTACCTGGCCGAGTACAGATCGCAAGCTTGTTTGAGACAACTGCCCCGTGGCGTAAAAGAAATCCTCTACCTGTATAACCGCCTTCTCAGGAGCCACCACCCGAAAATAAACGACGGCATTAACCTTCACCGATACGTTGTCTTTCGTAATAATGTCTTGTGACGGTACGTCGAGCGCCACCAGTCTTAGCGACATTTTGGTCATTTTATCGATTATTGGCCATACTATTCTTAAACCGGGGCCTTTTACGGTCCAAAAACGCCCTAGTCGGAAGATCACACCTCTTTCATATTCCTTCAAAACCCTGAACGCGGAGGAGATTATAGCTATGACTATAAAAATAACGGTTGCTATGGCGGGAAGAGACATGGGGTTCGCTCCTTTTCAAATAGACCTTACAAATGACGCAACCTGCGCTTATTGGGCATTATACGACCAAGGTGCCTGGTTAATCTAGTATCTTGCGAATAGTTCCTAGGCTTAACTTCAGTTTTCTGCTATGCGACGCACGAGTTGCGCTAGTTCTTCAGGTTTTATGCCGGCTGGCACAGACCATGCTTTATCAGCTTCTGTCGGCTCATTTATTACTGACGGCTCTCTATATTCAGTAAAAACGATTACAGGAATTTTATGGCTTAACTCTTCGGTTTCCTTGCACGTAAAGCTTTTATCTATCATTACGATGTCAAATTTGCCGGGCCACATTTTCAGCATTGCAGAAGCGTCATTGGAACCCGTCCTGGTTACTATTTGATAACCCAGTTTATCCAGTCCATTTTTTACGGCTTGCATCTGTCCCTTGTCCTCTTTGACGAGAAGAATAAGCTCGGTTCCTGTTAAGGCTTCGTTTGCATCATCTAATTTGCTTATTGCGCTTGGCAGATAAATTTCAAAAGTCGTGCCTGCTCCATGAGTGCTACTTGCGGTAATAGCCCCGCCGTGTGCGGAAACTACTCCTCGTACCGTGGTTAACCCCATTCCGCTACCTGTTTCCTTTGTGGTGAAGAAGGGGTCGAATATCCGCTCCAGTGTGTGGCTATCCATGCCGCTTCCCGTATCGCTTATCGTGATGAGTGAATAGAGTCCGGTCAAAAGACCGCTAACCTGGGTCGCCTTGTCTTCATCCACAACAACGGAGGTTAAGCGTATGGTAAAAGTCCCGGATATCCCCCTCATCGCATATTCGGCGTTTGCGCCCAATTCCGTTATTATCTGCTTTATCTGTACTGTGTTTATATACGACATGCCGGAGTTTTCGCCAAGCTCATTTTCTATTGTTATGTTTGATGGCATTGATGCCTTGAGCTTGCGGATAGAGGTTTTTATGAGGGAATGTAGCTGAACAAGCCTTGTCTCTCCCCTGATCTTGTGGCTGAACATGAGTAGTTGTTCCGTCAGGTTTTTTGCCCGTTCGCTGGCTTTCAGGGAGATTGCAAGGTTGTCGCGTATATCGCTATTTGCGGGAGCCTCGTCATTAGCCATTTGCATATGACCTATTATGGCCGCAAGGAGATTATTGAAATTGTGGGCCACTCCTCCTATTACCGTTTCGATAGCTTCAATCTTTTGATTTTGCCGCGTTTGGCGATCTTTTAGCCTTATGTTTGTCACATCCTTTTTGACTGCGACATAATTTATAATTTCCCCCTTACCGTTAAAAACCGGGGCTATGCATGCTTCCTCCTCATACAGCTCTCCGCTTTTCTTTTTGTTTATAAAATACCCGCACCATGGGGTGCCAGACTTTATGGTTGACCAAAGGTCGTCGTAAAACGAATCGTTGTGCTTGTTGCTTTTGAGTATTTTTGGGTTTTGGCCCAAAGCTTCATCTCGTTTGTATCCTGTCAGGTTCTCAAATGCCGGGTTTGCATATTGTATTACGCCATGAACGTTGGTTATAACAACCACTTCCGACGTCTGCTCAACAGCCATGGCAAGGCGCTTTAGCTCTTCCTCGGTTTTTATGCGCTTTGTTATGTCGCGGCTTGTTCCCCTGTAACCTTTAATTTTTCCTGTATCGTCAAAAAAAGGGCATCCGCTTATTTCTATTGCCACGGTGCGGCTACTCTTGTGACGGTGCATGCAGGTGATACTTTTAAAAACTTTTCTGCTTGTCATTATCTCCTGCATAGCTTTTTTTGTTTGTTCTTTTTCGGCTGTGACAATAAAGCCATAGAAGCTTTTACCCGTCACTTCAGGGATTGAGTAACCTAAAGTTTTTATTATCTGGGGGCTTATGAAAGTGTATCTGCCATCAGTATCGATTTCCCAAACGATATCTCCCGTTGTGAAAATAACATCGCGGAACCTTTGCTCTGATTTTTTAAGTTCCCATTCTGCCTGTTTTTTTGCGGTTACGTCCCTTGCCACTCCTTCAAGCCCGCTTATCTGGCCATTTTCATCTCGTGTCCAGTGAACGTTTGTGGAAATCCAAACTACCGATCCGTTTTTATGCCACATTGCCGCTTCAAAGCCTGCAACAACCCCATCGCCTGTTTCTAAACGGGTTAGCAAGTCTTTTCGCATTTCAGGGTCTACATAGAACTCTATGATCTTGCGCCCGACAATTTCTTCCGGCAGGTAGCCTGCAAGCCGGGTAACAGAAGGCGATATCCACACTATGACAGCATTGGCATCTGCCCTGTAACATGTGTCGAGCATGCTATCGAAGATAGTTTTCAGGTTGTTTTCAGATGCCTTGGCCTTCTCTTCCGCTTCCTTCCTGCTGGCTATTTCCGCTACAAAAGGGCGGTACATAAAAAAATAGAGAGCGGGAAGGGTTAGGGCGGTGAATAGAATAGAGTCGATCAAGAGATGGTAACCGGCCCATACCTCTTTATAGTCTTCCAAGTAATATAAAATAAAGAACTGGGCAATGACGGCAGAGGTGGCTATTAGCAGAGCCAAACAAAAAGGTGACCTGCAAATGTTCAAAACCTCTTTAGGCCTCGTCATTTTAATCGCCCTCCAGAATTGTTTAACAGAAGACCCAAAACATTTTTTTTATTTAGATTATAAACCTTAGACAAAGTAAAATGGGGAAATGCTCACATATTGGGTAGAGAAAGTAAAAAAATGAGTTATTGGCTGTTCAAGACGGAACCTGATGTTTATAGCATTGACGATCTTAAAAAAGAAAAAATGAGAATAACCTCCTGGGAAGGAGTGAGGAACTATCAGGCCCGCAATTTTATGCGTGATGATATGAAAAGGGGTGACTTGGGCTTTTTCTATCACTCGAACTGCTCACAACCTGGAATTGTAGGGGTCGTGGAAGTTGTAAAAAATGGGTACCCTGACCACACCTCGTGGAACAGTAAATCCAAATACTTCGACCCTAAATCAACGCAGGAAAATCCGCGCTGGTTTATGGTGGATGTAAAGTATTTGCGCGTTTTTGAAAAAACGATAACGCTGGCTGAGCTTAAAGGGAATCCGAAGATAAAAGATTTTGCGCTTGTTAAAAAGGGCTCAAGATTGTCTGTCATGCCAGTCCCTTCGGAGGTTTGGGAACTGATACTGAAAATGGGATGAAAACCAGGTGAGCGGCTTGCCAGGTGTTCCTTCATTCTCATAAGTCCTTCCGGTTCTTCATGGCTTTAGATGTTAAGTAATTTTTGAACCATCGGAACAAACTCTTCTCTCGCCTTTTCCTTGCTGAGGTTAAGATCCGCTTCTTTTGTGGTTTCTCCATCCGCCGTGATTGCGATGATCGGCAAGTCCATCGTCTCCTTGGCGCTTTTGAGCTTCTGTATAAGGTTTTCGTTGGAGCGGGGAGTTCTCGTGTTGGCGTCCATAATTATAAGGTGAGGGCGTGTTTCTTCCAGTATGGCAAGCGCTTCTTCACCGCTCTCCGTCTCAATTATGTCTGCGTTGAACTCCTTGAGCAGAGATGATAACGTCATTCTGGATTTAGCGTCGGGCTCTACAACCAGAATAAGAGGGCGAATGGAAGGCGTCCGTATAAAAAACTCGGTACCTTTACCAACCTGGGATTTTACGGTAAGCGCCCCGTTGTGGGCCGCCATGATGTCGTAACATAAAGGAAGCCCCAACCCTGAGCCCTCCTCGCCTTCGGTGCCTAAAGTGCTGGTTTTGTCGTAATGTTTAAAAAGGCGCGGAAGTATATCTTCAGGAATGCCAACGCCCGTGTCGCGCACGGCGATAACGTTTGGACGACCTTCCGGTATGTATGCCGTTACGTTCTCCCCCGAACCTGAAAACTTGACGGCGTTTAAAAGGATGTTGTTCATGACTTCGCCTAACAGGTCAGGGTCGGCATAAACTTTTATTCCTTCCGGCACGTCGTTGCGTAAATTAACGCCTTTGGCCATGGCAAGGTGTGACACTTGCGCTACGCACTTTATCGCAAGCTCGCGTGCGTCTGTGAACTTGAAGTGGGGTTGTATCATGCCGGCCTGCAGTTTGCCTATATCGAGCAATTTATCGATCATGTTCACAAGGTCGTCGCCCGCACGGGTTACATGTTCTAACAAGGCTTTTTGGTCTTCGTTCAGCGGATGCACGCTATCTGCGTTTAATATCCGTAACAGGCCTATGATAGAGGCTAGCGGTGTTCTTAAATCGTGCGAAACGAGTGAGACGAACTTGTCTTTTAGTTTTGAGGCCGATTCGGCCTGCTCGCGGGCGCGTCGCGACGCGTCTTCTAACCTCTCTCGCTCCTCCATGTGGCGCAGAAGCGGGCGTATAACCATGAAGTAGATAGCGGGAGTGATTATGACTGTGAGAATGAGCGCGTCCGCAAGCCACATAAACGGCGTATCAGGCGTTGTGAACGATGCCAAAAACATCATGATTATCGTCTCGGTGATAAATATCAGCGTGATAATCTTGCCGAGAATACGCAGTGGATGCGGTGCCGATGAGTTGAATTGCCCTAGTACGCCAGCTTTTTCCTTGTCGGTATTTTCTGTGTAACCAGCCTTTATGCCTGCGGCAAAAAACGGAGTTGCTGAAGCTATCGTTTCGATAGACGGTGCTGTTATTTCCATGGAACTGCTTTCACCCTGCTTCAAGTTTGGATTGTTGCTGTTAATCTCGTTTCCTGGATTGTTCGGCAATGCAAGACCCCTAAAGTCCCCTAAAACAAATTGTAGCTATCAGGTAAAACATCCATACCAAGGCCACCCAATCAAGTATATATAGTGCCTCTAATGATTACAATAATAAAATTTATCTTATTGATAGAACATATATGACAATATTTCTATTCATTTGATTTTTAAAGCTATACTTTTATACTTTTAGGGGCAATTGTAATATATTGTTGTCTGTATGTAGCGATTTGATGCATTACTTGTGCTGTTTGTAAACGCTGGCGCTGGTGTCGTCGGCTTGCAAAAAAACGAGAAAAAATTCCCTGATTGTAAAGTGGGTATAATCAGACTATCGGAAGGATAAAAGGGCGATGATATTTATGAAAATTCCACGCTTATTCAGAAAACCGGTTCCGTTTCTTTTTTGCGCTTTTTTTCTGGCGTTTGCGGTTTTACTTAACATAAGT
>JAJRTC010000077.1 GCA_024278445.1 Nitrospirota bacterium | reverse complement strand
ATAACCAAAACGCAATATGCGCCACCTCATATACACATTTACCTCTTCAATCTAGACGAAACTTATAATATTTTCTATTCGTCACTTGCTATAATGTCGCTGTAGTATAAATTTCAAAGTATTGGAGTGGTATCCCTTGTCTTTTGACACATCTTCCGGCAATGCTCGCCTAACTAGGGAAAGGCTTCTTTTCCTCGCAATTCTTACACCGGTGCTAACCCTTACCGCCCTCGATATTTATGCCGACTACAACGAGGGTGGGTCGCTTGAGCATATAGCGTTAGAAGGGCTTTTGCTGGCCCTGACGGGAGCCGGGCTCATCATTATTTTAAAGAAACTTTTAAAGAGTAACGAGGAAATAAAAAGCATCTCCCGAAACCTTGCGCAAACAGAGAAGGATATGGACAAATGGCGCAAGGACGCTCAAAAATATCTCAACGGCCTGAGCATAGCTATTGACCAGCAGTTCGAGCGCTGGCAGTTTACCCCGGCTGAAAAGGAGATAGGCTTTCTTTTGCTAAAGGGCCTAAGCTTTAAAGAGGTGGCTTCAATCAGAAAAACCAGCGAGAGAACGGTTCGCCAGCAATCTCTTGTAATTTACAAAAAATCGGGGTTGGCGGGCCGGGCCGAACTTTCGGCGTTTTTTTTAGAAGACCTTTTGCCTTCGGTTGCAGACAGGGAAAACGGGGTTTAACACCACCTTGCGCCTTTTTGCGATAACATCACCTCAATTATGAAAAAATTTTTTATCTTTATTACCATCATCTCCGGCCTGGCCATAGGCTACATGTTCTACGACAAAAGCTCAGGCAAACGTTTGGAGGAGTTTAAGGTAGTAAAGGTGGAACGTAAAAACCTGGACATGGTCATCTCCGCTTCTGGCATTGTGGAGCCAAACTTTTTTATTGAGGTGAAATCAAAAGCGTCTGGCAAGGTGCTTGATTTCCCCTACGAGCCGGGCGACAAGGTAACCACAGGTGAACGGCTTTTAATCCTCGACCCTGGCACTGAACTTCGATCTAAAGCTCAAAGCGAAGCGGACCTGGCTCGCGCGACGGCCGAACTGCAATCTGCCGAAGCTGACCTTATAGAGAAAACCTCAAAACTCGCAAGGGCCCGCGCGTTAAGCGCCAAAAACCTTTTGTCGGCAGAAAAAATGGAAGCCGTGCAAGCCTCTGCCGCGCAGGCCAAGGCGCACGTTGGCACGGCAGAGGCGGCAGTACGCAAGGCTAAGCTATTTGTGGAAGACGCCCAGGAAAGGCTTACCGACACCAAAATTCTGTCACCTATCACAGGAATCCTTATCGAAAAATTTGTTGAACGCGGGCAGATAATATCATCCGGCATCACCTCTTTTAGCGGCGGTACACCCCTCTGCTCCGTAGCGGATCTATCCCGCATATTCATAATGGCCTCCGTTGACGAAACGGATATAGGCCAGGTTATGGTAGATCAAAAGGCGAAGATCACGGTTGACGCTTATCCTGAAAAGGTGTTCAACGGGGTTGTTACGAGAGCCTACCCTATGGGCGAAGCAAAGGACAATATAACGATATTCAAAGTAAAGGTGGAAGCGACAGATAAAAAGCGCGACCTGCTAAAACCTAAAATGACGGCTAACGTCGATATGATAGTAAAAAGCAAGTCGAACGTTCTGGTGGTGCCTGACGAAACGATCAAAACCGGCAAGGACAAAGATGGTGAATATGTTTATGTTTTAGAAAACGGTGTTCCCGCAAAAAGGGGGGTGACCATTGGCATATCAAACGGCTTTGACACAGAAATTCTAACAGGGTTGTCGGAGGGCGACAAAGTGTTGCTCCGTTATCCTGACAAAAAACATGCTTCGCGCAAAAAGCCTTAAGAGAGCCTACGGTTTAAAATGATCCGCGCAAAGGGTTTAAGAAAAGTTTACAGCATGAACGGCTCGGAAGTAGTGGCGCTCGACGGTATCGATTTTAACATAGGGCAGGGTGATTTCACCGCGCTTATGGGGCCGTCCGGTTCAGGCAAGTCAACCCTCATGAACATTCTGGGCCTTTTAGACACTCCGACAAGTGGCGAATATCTTTTAGACGGAGAAGCTGTTTTTGACTTAAGCGATGATGAACGCGCCACGATAAGAAACAGAAAAATAGGATTCGTGTTCCAAAGCCACAACCTGCTCCCCCGGAACACTATTATAGAAAACGTCTGCCTGCCCCTTTATTACCGGGGCGAGAAACATCCTGAAAAAAAGGCGATATCAGCGCTGGATCAGGTAGGACTTTCACACAGGGCAAAACATTTCCCCAACCAGGTGTCTGGCGGTGAATCGCAAAGAGCGGCAATCGCAAGAGCTATCGTTGTTGAGCCAAAACTCATTCTGGCCGATGAGCCTACCGGTAACCTCGACTCAAAAACAGGCTTAAAAATTATCGACATTTTAAAAGGGTTGAACGAATCGGGCGTAACGCTCGTGGTTGTGACTCACGACCCGGAAATAGCCGGACACGCAAAAAACACGATACGCATTAAAGATGGCGGGCTAGAGCAAGCCTGACACTAATTGTGTTATCCGAACCATCAAAAGAGAGATGGCTTACCCATAGTAGACGAGCAGAACGACACCGTATGCTAACTGGAAAAGCACCTCAATCCACCCTAAAAAACGCCTGAATCAGCCTGATATTCATTGACTTGCGGGCAGTGAGGAATATACTGAACCTTAAGTGGTTTAATGCGCCGGGAAACATAATCTGGAGGAGACATAAATGGGCGTCAGAGTTGGCATCAACGGTTTTGGCAGAATTGGCAGGAACCTTTTCAGGTCCTGCAAGGGCCATAACGATATCGAAATAGTATCTATAAACGACATTACAGACCCGGAAACACTCGCCCATCTTCTGAAATACGATTCT
>JAJRTC010000076.1 GCA_024278445.1 Nitrospirota bacterium | reverse complement strand
TGGCCCTTGGGAAAACGCCGGGCGGAACACTGGGTTGTTGTAAGCGGAACAGCTATCATAACTTTGGGTGAGAAGCAAATCCCTTTAAAGGCTGGTGAATCTGTAGACATACCAAGGGGGATAATGAACCCAGGCTCCGAGCCGCTAACTTTTGTAGAAGCGCAAACGGGAGACTATTTCGGCGAGGACGACATCATCAGGCTGGAAGATGATTTTGGCAGAGTCGAATAAAGATACGGTTCAATTGCAATGATCGTAACTTGCATTTACAGAATGGAAAAAGAGGTTACGAATTGGCCTTGCAATATCCGGAGCTTATCTTAAATTACGGCGACACAGGTCTACTTAGTGTTATTACGAGCAAAACCTCACACTTGTCATCCTGAACCGAAGGTGAAGGAACTCGTTTTTACATGAGATTGCCACGGTCGCCAAAAGGCTCCCTCGCAATTGACAACTGTAAAGGCTTTTAAAGACCTGAAGCCGCCTTTCTGTAAACACAAATCTTGATTTTCGCAGTTCAATACATTTTGTAAAAGGTCTGTTTGGTTACTCCCGCCGGGCTTCTCTCCGGCGGGAGACTGTTCGCAAAAACCTTATCGCTTACAAATCAAAGATTGGCCATTCCCCCGTCAACCTGAATTTCTTCTCCCAGGATAAAAGAAGAATCGGACGAAGCCAAAAAAAGCGCGGCGTGAGCCACTTCACTGGCCAAGCCCATTCTTTTTAACGGCACCATCTGCTTGAAGCCTTCCTTCATCTCAGAAACCTGCTCTTCCGGCCAGGATTTATCAAAAATTGGCGTATCGATAGGGCCGGGGCTTATGCAATTCACCCTTATCCCGCGCCCCACAAGCTCGGCTGAAAATGTTCTTGCAAGTGACCTGAGAGCCGCTTTAGTTGCGCTATAAACCGACATTCCCGCAAAACCTTTGCTCTGTGCAATTGAAGCTACCAGAATGACAGACGCCCCGTTATTTAAGTGTGGAAGCGCTTTTTGAACTGTGAAAAATGCACCTTTAAAATTAATGTTGGACATATTGTCAAAGCTGGCTTCATCGACAGCCTCCAACGGTTCGGTTTTCACTACACCTGCGTTCACCACCAGTACATCGACATTGCCAAATTTTTCCGAAGTTTCCTTATAAAGCTTTTCGATGTCGTCTATCTTCGTAAGATCACCCTGAACGGCTAAAAAGTTTTCACCCAACTTTTTTCCGGCCGCTTCAAGGGTTTCAGGATCACGTCCCAAAATAGCTCCAAGCGCTCCTTCCGTTTTGAACTCCTCGGCAATGCCAAGGCCGATACCGCTGTTTCCACCGGTTATTACCACAACTTTGTTTTTCAATTTCACTTTATATTCCTTCTTGTTGATAATTAAAAAAACTGACGCTCACGCGAATTATTTATCAGGAAAGGCGTACCCACGTTTCATAATGGCCTTGCCATCTATTTCGTTAAGAGCTTTGTAACCCGTTACAGACATCACCCGTTTGAGTTCTCCTGTCATAATATTCACAATGTCCCGAACACCGTCGCTTCCGGCAACGTTAAGCGGGTTGAGTAGCGCGGTACCTAGCAAAACGGCATCGCCACCCAAGGCAAGAGCCTTGAACACATCCGTTCCACGCTGGAACCCTGAATCTACGAAAATCACCATTTCTTTACCCACTGCCTGACGGATGTCAGAAAGCACTTCCAGTGGATGAATGCAATAATCCACAATGGCCCCACCATGATTGGAGACGACTATTCCCTTGGCACCGGCCTCTTTTGCTTTTACAGCGTCTTCCTCGGATAACACTCCCTTGACGATAAAAGGGATAGAGACAGAATCGACAAGTTTTTTCAATTGAGCCTGGCTCAATGGAGCAAAACCGTCTTTCATAAATTCTCTTTCGCCGAATTTAGAACCGAAACCGTAAATGATGTCGCATCCAACAGCTATCGCCCCTGCGTCCTCAGCATGCTTAACCTTATCTGCAAGCATGTTAAAATCACGAAACGGTTTAACAAATTTAATGGTGGGAGCGCCAACGGATATAATCTCCTCAAGCATCTTCATGCTGGAAATACCAAGCGCCATCAGCGAGCCTGCCTCTTTAATACCTTGCGCGACCGCCCTCATTCCCTCCATTCCCAGCCCGGACAGGCCAGAACTGAGTATCGGCGTGGTAAACATTTTGCCAAAAAGGTTAAATGTAGTATCCGCAGGACCAGCGTCGATCATCCTGGGCTTCACCGCAAAAAGTTTGAAAATTTCACGGTTGGTTACATGGTTATAACCTTCCTCCGTTTGTATAAGCTTCGTCGGCTTTCGCCCCATAAGTTTTAGGTAGTCAGGCTCTCCATTGGGCAATGATGTTATATTTGCAAAATCCAGCGGCTCATCTATTGTCGCATCAAACCCACCCTGTTCGTAAGTGACTTGAACACTCATTTTTTTATTTCTCCTTTTAATAATAATTTTCCAAAAGCCGTCAGACAGAACGTTTTATCGCAAAGGTACATGAAATTTTTCTGTACCCATTTTCCAAAGTTTTCCTCAAATCTCCTCATTAGCCACCTCTCTTTTTATCCCCAATATTAAAAATCCTGTTTTCGTAAAACTTAAAAGCGCCATCACACCCCATACATACAGACCGGTCGGTATGTATGTATGCACAAAAAAACAACTCTCCCACCATGCTAACAAACAATTCTTTTTTACCTTGCGAATCCATAACCGAAACCATTCTATAACCTGAGGCTTCCAAGATATTCCATCAACCCCTCCGTTGCGTCGGCAAAGGTCTTTTTGCACTGTGTGCTTTTTGCCGTGCCTGCACACCCTGCAATGGAAGCCACAATAAAAGCCGCCGCCTGCCCTGCGTCAATATCCGAATTTACAAGGCCATTTTGCTGGCCCTTTTTAAGCGCGTCAGCTAAAGCCTCTCTCCACTTTGTGTAAATCTTGTTAAGACGAGTGCGAAAGCCTTCGTCAATTGAAGACATTTCCTGCGTTAAGTTATTTAAAGGACAGCCTACAGCCATTTCTTCAGGAGTAACCTTTTCCATATGCCCTCTCATTATCCCCAGTATGCAATCAATCGGGTTTTCACAATTGTTCAAGGGACGAACCCATGAACTGGCAACTTGCTCAAAAACCAACTCATCCACAATAGCGTAACCCAAAGCGGTTTTATTAGGGAAATGATGATATAGAGCGCCCTTCGTCAGGCCGGTTTTCGACAAAATGCTATCAAGGCTGGTAGCCTGAAAACCATTCTGCAAAACTTCATTAAACGCCGCTTCCAAGATGACCTGGCGTGTATGTTCCGGGTTCCGCTCTGCTGTCATTACTACCTTATCCAAGTTTTTAAAAGCCCAACATACCGACTAGTATGTTAGTTTTTGGCACCCCTGTCAACAGATTTTCACTGGCTTTACGGAAACAGGTTTCCCTTGCGACAACACGCCTGAGCGGTTAGTGTCTCAGTTTGGTCATTCTGAGCCAAAGGCGAAGAATCTCGAATTATATCTGACGCAAAAATAATAGATTGGAGATGTTTCGCGGAGCCTGCCCTGAGTGAATAAAGTGAATTGAATGGGCTTTAGCATGACAACAATGCGCAAACTGACCCACTACCGCCAAGATACCATACTTGACTCATATTTATGGTTCGTATATAGTCCACAGTTTGGAACCTTTATAAGCCTTCTCCCAATGCGCCCCGTCTTTAAAGGAATTTTGAAGAAAGTAACTGCACATGCTGGAAAAAGTTTTTCAGAACATTAATGCGGCGGCGCTTCTCATAGACTCCGAACATCGCATACAATGGATGAACAGCAAAGCCATCGAGTGGTTTGGAATGAGTGAAACAGGTCTCCGGCGGGTATGTTACAGAACAATGTCACTGGGACATGCTTTTTGCGCAACATGCCCTACTGGCCATGCGATCGAATGCGGTGTTCCTGCGACGTATGAGTTTACTCTCCCCTCTAAAAGCCACTCAAAAAACCTTGAGGTTCTTGCCATACCGGTGGACAGCGACAATGGAGATGATTGTGTCCTTGAACTTGTTATAGACAGGGGAGAGCGTGGCTCTGTAAAAGTCGGAAAAAACGAGTTAATGGCACAAATAGACAAACTGGCCGCCGTAGGCCACCTTGCCGCAGGTGTCGCCCACGAACTCAACACACCGCTTGGAACCATTTCCATGATATGCGAAGAATTGGGCCGTGCCATCGAAAAGGAAGGGGACAAACGCTCGCTTAAAAAAATCTCAATGGAATATTTGGCCGACATGAAAGAGGAAATTAATAGTTGCCGGGCTATAATTAACGATCTCCTCAGTTTTTCCAAAAGCGGTATATCAAATCTTGAAGAAATTAACATAAACGACTTTATCAGGAAAACACTCGACTTTTTAGGTAAATGGAGTGTAGTTGGGAACGTTAAAATAACTCAAATTTTCATGCCGGATCTGCCGCTAGTTACCACGGATGGCGCGAAGTTTCGCCAAGCTTTGTTTAATATTATAAAAAATGCCATAGAGGCGGTTGAGGAGAAGGCGGACAGTGACATTCAAATAACTACGTCACTAAACGGCGACAGTATAGCCGTAACGGTCAAAGACAACGGCCCCGGCATGCCTCCGAATGTTCAAGAGCGGGTGTTTGAACCGTTTTTTACGACAAAACCTGTTGGCAAAGGGACCGGCCTTGGCTTGTCTGTAAGTTATGGTATTATGAGAGGCCTCAATGGAAACATTACCATTGAAAGTGACGAAAGTGGAACGGCTGTAACCTTGTCGCTACCTTTAACCATAGTTGAACGGTAGTATGCGGCATGATGTGTAAACTTGAGAAGTCCCTGTATTTGTAAAACTGCTCATGGCACGAATACTTGTTCTTGATGACAACTCCGGGTTTAGAAAAACTTTGTGCATGGCCCTTACATGCAGAGGGCATGAAGCGAGCCCGGCCTCAAACGGCAAAGAGGCGTTAAGGCTCGCAAAGAAACAGGAGTTTGACGCCGCATTTATCGATATGAAAATGCCTGGCATGAACGGGCTGGATTTTCTTAACGCCCTCAAAAATGTTCAGCCATCGGTCGCAGGTATCATACTCACAGGGTTTGGCTCCATCCCGGATGCGGTTCACGCCATGAAAATTGGCGGCTTTCACTACCTCACAACACCCGTAGATTTGCGGGAGATAGAAGATGTGTTAAAGCAGTTACCTTCCAACAGCACCGCAGGTGGAATGGACGACAAAGGTTCAACCGAGTACCACGGCATAGTTGGGGCAAACAAGACCCTGAAAAATGTGATAGAAGTTATAAAGAATGTAAAAGATTCACACCTACCCGTGCTGATATTTGGAGAGAGCGGCACAGGAAAGGAGCTTATAGCAAGGGCATTGCACTATGATTGCGCCCGAAAAGACTGCCCTTTCATTCCGGTAAACTGCGCTTCGCTCAAAAATGAACTTCTTGAAAACGAGTTGTTTGGCCACGTCAAAGGTGCTTTCACAGGAGCCAGCGTATCCAAGGAAGGGATAATAAAAGCGGCCGATGGTGGCACTCTTTTCATAGACGAAATAGCCGACATGGACCCTGCCGTGCAAGCAAGCCTTTTAAGATTCATGGAGAACGGAATGGTCCGCCCATTGGGATCAAGCCATGAGGTAAAGGTTTCAACAAGAGTGGTTGCGGCTATAAATCGTAATATAGAGGAAGAGGTTCGAGCGGGGCGTTTTCGTATGGACCTTTATTACAGGCTTAACGTTTGCCGTATAAATGTTCCGCCGTTAAGGAGCAGGCTTAATGACATTCCACTTCTGGTTTCTCATTTTATATCGATTATATCCAAAAACACAGGAGAACCCTTCTCAGTAGCCCCCGACGCTTTGCTAAGGCTTAGTAAACACACCTGGCCCGGCAACATACGAGAGCTTTTTCACACACTCCAACGGGCGGCGTTGCTGAACAAGGGAGGAATAATTACACAAAGGTCTATCGACCGTTCGTTAGAATGTACGGCCTCTACAATCGATAATTTGAGCTGGCAAAAAGAAGAGAGTGAAACTCTTGAAGATAGTGAAATAAACCATATCCTCACCTGCCTTAAAAACAATAAGTGGAACATTAGCAAAACTGCGCTGGAACTTAAAATAAACAGGCGCACACTGCAACGCAAGATGACAAAGTACAACATAAGCAAAGCCGAGCTTGTTTAAAACATTATTTTTTCGAAGTAACTTGCACTCCCCTTTTTCAGCAACCGTTTAAATTTCTCCTCAGCT
>JAJRTC010000075.1 GCA_024278445.1 Nitrospirota bacterium | reverse complement strand
CCCGCCTCCGTTTACGATAATGTCCAGCATTTCAGTCATAAGGCCGGAATCTATCAGTTGGCCGGTAACTTCAATTATGCGTGACGTAACGGTAGATAGCGCTTTTCTGTTTTTAATGGCTTTTTCGTCAAGGCGGATGGTTAAACATTTAGCAGAGCCACCTGCCTTCATGAATTCAGACATGCATGTTTCGAGCACGTTAAAGCCTGCGTCGCCAAGTTTTTCCCTTAAGCTGGGAAAACAACAGTTCATTATTATTGTGTTATCGATGGCAACCGCGTTTGCTGTAAAAGCCGGTGCTTCTACCTCATCTAAAACGATTCTTTTATCCGGGTCTGTTCGTTCTTCTATCAGCCGGTTGGATGGCGCGTCAAAAGCGCTGGGGATATACATGAGGTACCCTTTAGGTAAAGGACAAAAGCAGGTGTCCAGATGATAGAAGCGTTTGTCGGTAAGCCGCAGGCTCAGCGTTTCGATGTTAAACGTTTTGGCAATATACGGGTGTGATTCAAGTGACGACCTTAGCCCGTATCCGGCCCATAGCCAGCGCCCGTCACAATCTAAAAGCGCATCCCCCGCCCCTTCAAAAAAAATTCCTTCGGGAGTTTTTACAACGTCGAACCCGTTTGATTCAAACCATTCGCAAAAAAGCTCTTCCTCAGCACGACGTTCAGGGTGATAAAAACGGGCTAAAAGAACACGGTTTTCAATTACAAGTCCGGCATTTGCGGTAAACACCATGTCTGGAAGCCCTTCGTGCCCATCCATCAACCGTACGTCCGCGAAGTTTGCAACGATTTTATAAAGGCTCTCCCACTGGTTCAGGGCTTTTCCCAACGCCGTACGGTTCACGTTGCCTTCCATCCAGGGGTTTATGACGTACGATATGCGATAATGGTCAGGCCTGATCATCAAAAATTGTGGTTTTGATTTTCGCTCCATTCTGTTCTCCATGAGCAAACTCTCTGAACCTTTTGAAAATTTTATGCATCGAAGTTGGAAGAAAGCATAATGGTGATAGAATAACAGGACTGTAAGATCTAATCCATAACACGTTTAATCAGGAGGTTGTGCCGTGGGAAGCGTTGTCCATGTAAATGACGAAAGTTTTCAGACTGAGGTACTAGATAATGACCTGCCGGTTCTTGTCGATTTTTGGGCGGAGTGGTGTGGCCCATGCAAGGCTATTGGCCCGATAATAGAAGAACTGGCCGGAGAATATAACGGAAAAGTAAAAGTTGTGAAAGTTAACACAGAAGAAGCAACTCAAACCCCATCCAAGTATGGTATACGCGGAATTCCCACTCTCATACTGTTTAAAAATGGCGAAGTTGTAGATCAACTGGTGGGCGCGGCTCCCAAGGCGTCTATTGTCGATTTTATAAGCAAGGCTGAGTAAACGCAGGTTTAATCGGCATTCAAGATGGGAGCCCCGCTGGATGCAATTCCATACAGGATGCTTGTGCCTGTGGCCTTGTTCCTTGCGGTGGCCCCTATCAGCCCGATGCCGCACCTGATAGAAAAACTCATCATGTTAAAAAACGGAACTTTGGCAAAGCCGTTAGATATTTTTGACTTGTTTTTCTACTCGGCACCACTATTCATTCTGCTGGTTTTCACTCATGGCGTCGAGGAACTTTTTAGCGTTATAGCGCATAAGCTCAAAATAACCGTCTCTGCCGGCAACACCACCTATAGGGTCAACGATTACCACGGCAACCCCGGCTTCTTTTGCAAGCGTTTTACCAAGCCGTGGTGAAAACTGTGGCTCTGTCAAAACAGCTTTAACGCCCGATTTTTTAATTTGCCGTAGCAAACCGGTGGAATGTGTTGCCGAAGGCTCTCGCCCGGGCGAGGTTTCAAGCACTCCCGTCTCGTTTAGCCCATATCGTCTTGCAAAATAGCTCCACGAGTTGTGAAAAGCGACAAATGATCGTGAATTGCCGACAGTAGCAATCAGCGTTTTTATCTCTTTGTCCAGTTTCTCAAGTTCGCCCCTAACGGCACTTGCGTTTTTTGAGATGTTAGAGGCCTCCTTTGGCAATAATCGCAATAACTCCCGTTCTATAAGTCCAACTGCATTTTTCATAATCATGGGGTCAAGCCAGTAATGGGGGTTTATGTGTCCCTTATGATGGTGCCCGTCATTGTCATTGGCTATATCGATAGGGTTTTTAACGATCGTTGAAAGGTCTATAATCACACGGCCTTTGTTCTGAGAGGTTCTCAACAGCTTCTCAAGCCACGTATCAAGGCCGAACCCGACAATTACAATCATTTTTGCGCGTCCTATCGCCCTCATATCACTTGGAGCGGGCTCGAAAGTGTGTGGGCCGTCTCCCGGTTTTAAAAGAGTATGGACTTCTATGGCGTCGCCTCCGATTCTTTTCACGATATCAGCTACAGGATGTATGGTGACCGTTACATTTAACGGCCCTGAAAATGCGGGAAACGCAGAACAGATAACTGCACAACTCGTGAAAAATAATTTACGAAACAACCGAACCTTCTCCGAAATTGTGGCCTTGGCCAATTTTTTAGCTATAATGAATACTTTGGGGATAATATTCTATTTTTAATGGTTTTATAACTTTTTCTGTGATGACAAAACAAGATGAATCGGCTGGTTTGCCCGTTATTTTTTATTATCCTGCAGTTTCCCTAACGCTTCAATGTCCTTCATGCGGGCTCGAAAGTGTGATTACGGCAAAAAAACCAATTAACCGGCGGGCAAAAGCTAGCTGTGGCAAATGCAAGAAAGCCTTTATCATCCAGCCGAATGTTAGAAAACTTTTCCGCAAAGATGTTGACCTTGCTTGCAAGGTAAGCCTAAAATCTTTTGCTGGAGAAAAAAGCAAAGGAGCCCTGAACGCACAACTGGTTAACGTTAGTGGATCGGGATTGGGGGTTGTTGCCCCATGGAAAGTGATAGACCTGTTGTCACTTGAGGTGGGAGTTTCTATTCACGTCTGCTTTGCTATTCCCAAAGGGACAACACAAACCGTTGTTGATATAAAATGTGTTATCAGGAATATGTTCCCTCAGAAAGGGAGCAATAAAACCATTGTGGGGCTTGAGATCTTAGATAACGATTGCGCCGCTGTAAAAAAACTTGCTTTTTTTCTCTGGAATTAAAGTTTAGAATTTTAGCATGCAAAATTCTGGTAGTGGGTCGGTTTGGTCATTCTGAGCCAAAAGCGAAGAATCTCGAATTACATCGCGAAACTGATCTGCTACCAAAATTCTGCTAAAATCAAATGTAACTTAAAAGAGCTTATAATGTTCGTTTGCTCCTTGATTATTCTAAAACGTTTTTTTTATTATAAAGTGCCATGCAAATAGATCCTAGCCACATTGAAGTACCGAAAGAAGATATTGAAAAAATAATGGGGCAGTTTTCCTGCACCCAGGAGCAGGCTGTTCAGGCTTATCTAACTGCGAAGCAGAATTCTGACAGCGCTTACGGCGGCACCCTCGCCGAGATTCTTGGGGAACCTGAAAACGAGCAGGGCGACATCCCAAGTGCCAGGATATTTACTCCGCTTGAGATAAAAGAGCATTTGGATAAATACGTTATCGGGCAAGAGGACTACAAAAAAAGGCTCTCAATTGCCGCTTCGTACCATTTTGCCATAGTAGACGCGATGTCCTGCGGCAAAAAACTTGATTACAACGTAAAACGCTTCCGGAAGAAAAACACAATAATCGCGGGCCCTTCAGGCTCCGGTAAAACCTATTGCGTAGAGATACTTGGTGATTTTCTGGAAGTGCCGATGCTGGTGATAGACGCAACAGATTATACCGAGGCAGGGTACGTTGGCAAAAGCGCAGACGACATGGTGCGCGAACTGGTACAGCTGGCGCCCGGAGCCTCAAAACATGAAAAAGCCGAGTTTATAGAGAAAAACGGCGGTCTTATCTTTATCGACGAGATGGACAAAAAAGCCAAGGATGGAAAAGTTATCGGCCACGATATATCGCGGGAAGGTTTTCAGCGAGCGGTTCTGAAACTTATAGAGCGTAAACACGTTTCGGTGGAAGACCCTATGAGCCCTGCATCGCAGATTCAAGATGTAATAGACCAGCAAAGGGGAATAACCGGCAAAAATAAAAAAGGAACCATTTCTACGGAAAACATTCTTTTTGTGCTTGGCGGTTCTTTTCAGAGAACGGATGAAGACCTTGAGAGCATTGTTAAAAAGCGTATCGAACGCGGCTCAGGCAGGGCTCGTGAAGATGGCTCATTCACCGTTACAGGTTTTGTGGCCGGTGCAGACTCAGCCACACCAGATCAACACCAGAACTTTTATCGCGATGCCAATGCGGACGATTATATCAGGTTCGGCATTATACCTGAGCTTGTGGGCCGAGCCCCTGTTCGCACATATGTTAACGCCCTCTCCAAAAACGATCTTATAAGAATAATGACCGAGACCGAAGATTCTATACTTGAGCAATACAAGCTGGAGTTCTCACTTTTCGGCATTACCCTATCATTTTCCGACGACGCGCTTATGTGGATAGCCGAACAGGCAGAAAACAGTAAAACCGGTGCAAGGGCGCTTATCTCCGTTATGGAAGAGATGCTGACAGACTTTCAGTTTGAACTGCCAGGAACAAATATAAAGGAACTTACGATAAAAAAAGAAACCTGCGAGGCTCCGCATGACGAGATGTTAAAAATAATGGAGCGCTCGCCTGTTTTCGATTTTATCGAAAAATTCAAACGCGATCATGGCGTAGAGCTGTATATCAAAGAGGACGTTGAGCAAACAATCAGAGCCCGCGCCAAAGAAACAGGCGTTCCCGTTTCCACCGAATTAAAAAATCTGTTAGCTGGAGCGCCCGCCTTGAACTATATGGATTGGAAAGGCCCGTTTGAAGTGACAGAAGAGGTGCTTAACAACCCTAAGTATTTTGATGATTTATACGTCAAGTGGCATAAGGAGCAGATAAAAAAAGGCCTGGTGGCAGATAACAGGGGTGAGGCTTTGCCCTAGGTTTTTTTTACATGCGAAAATCAAGATTTGCGTTTACAGAAAGACGGCTTCTGGTCTTTAAAAGCCTTTACGATTGTCATCGCGAGGGAGCTTTTTGGCGACCGTGGCGATCTCGCTTAAACCATGAGATTGCCGCGCGAAACGTGCGTTTCGCTCGCAATGACGGGTTGCGTATTTTGTCATTCTGAGGAGCCATAGGCGACGAAGAATCTCATAGCAAAAGCGAGGTCACTCAGAATGACGTTATGCTGGGCGGTTTTCTTTTTCACAAAAAGCCTCCTCGCAATGACGCAAAGTAGACCTATGTCGCCGTAATTTCAGATGGGTTCCGTATGTTGTAAGGCCATTTCGTTACCTGTTTTTCCATTCTGTAAATACAAGTTGTGATCATTGTATTTACAGCAATTTGGTTTGAACGCCGGTTTCGTTGATAACAGCTTCAAGATTGGCCGCAAACTCTTTCACCTTTTTTTCATATTCTGCGTTATCGGCTTTTATATTTTTACGAAGAGTAAAAAGCTCGCGAGTTACATGTAAAAGCGCAAGCACGGCTATACGATTCATATCCATTGAACCGGTTTTCTTGCCAATGCCCTTCATAACGTGGTCGATATACTCTGCGTATTTTTGCGTTTCCATCGGCTGTTCGGTACTTTTTATGGTAATGTCCTTGCCGTAGATAGAAATCTTTACCGTATGAAGGTTGCTCATTATTTTGTTTTCTCCACCGCCAACGCGTTATCTAACGTTTCCAGAATATTTTCAATCCGCCCTCTCACGCGTTTACGTTCCATTATCAGTTTTTCTTGCTTTTCCGTGACTTCTTTGGGAATTGCCTGGTCGTGACGTTCTTCCAGCTTACGTTTTAAGGCTCTGTTTTCTTGCTTGAGCGTACTTACATACTCAAGAAGCCTGTCCAGATTTTTGCTTGCCCTGTCTAAATGAGAAAAATCCATGGCTTTGCCGTTTGCCTAATCTACCCTGCATTAGATGGGTGATATTAAAGTAAGATATTCGCCAGATATTTTATGTGTTTGAAAAACAATCAAATGATACACCCCGACGACGAGAAAGTTCAAGCGATTTGTAAAGCCGGATTCTTAAAGCGTGTTGTTAACGCAAGTGGGCGCCGTGGTCTTTTTCCAGCCCCTTGAGAATTGAGGAGAAGAGCATATCGGCATCTTCGTCGGTGAGGGTTTTTCGGCTGTCGGTGAACTCAAGTGCCAGTGCCACGCTTTTCTTTTCGACACCCAGTTTTTCATCGCGGAATATATCAAAAAGCTGGGCGGATAAAGTTACATCTCCACCAGGGGCATGTTTTTCGACAGACTCCAGAATATCTTTTGAAGTTACCGTTTCACTAACCACGACCGCAAGGTCTCTCCTTACAGACGGGAACTTTGAGATTCCCTTGTGACGCCGCAAAGGTTTTGCCTGCTCGGCGACCTTATCCAGATTAAGCTCGCACACAAAAAGCTCCTGATCTACTTCATAATTCTCAAGCGTTATTGGATGAACTTGCCCCATGTGGCCTATCACCACGGAATTTATTAAAATATCCGCCTGGCGTTTTGGATAATAAAAAGGGTGCAGGGAGGGCGCAAAATCATATTCACCGGAGAAACCTGAAAAATCCAATATAGATTCAACAACGCCTTTGACGTCATAAAAATCTCTTTTGCCGGCTTTACCAGACCAGGCATCGGGTGCGATAGTCTCGGTTAACAAACACGCAACGCTCCAGCTTTCGGCAGGAGCTTCGTCTCCCCTGTCAAAAAACAGGGCGCAGGTTTCGAATATGGAAAGATCAGCCACACCTTTGGCGCTAGATATAAGGCCCGGAAGAAGCGTTGTGCGCATATTTTTCCACTCAGACGACATAGGGTTGTCTATACGCGCAATCGATCTCATCTGGCTGTTTTCCGGGACTTGCAGTTTATCCATCTCGGTATCACCCATGAAGCTCAAGCTCATCCCCTCGGTTAAGCCGATAGACACCAAGTGACGCCGCACAAGCCGTCTTATATGAAACAAGTGGGAATATGACCCCTCGCTCACAGGTGTTTCAGGCGCGTATGATGGAACCTTGTCGTATCCTGCGCATCTTGCAACTTCTTCTATCAGGTCGATTTCCCGTTCGATATCGTTCCTGAAAAAAGGAGCCTTTACCGCGATAGTATCGTCGTCAAGTTTTTCAGGTTCCATCTCAAGCCCTTTGAGAATAGAAACTACCTGATCGTAAGAAACATCTATTCCCAATATCTGGGTAATCCTTGAAACTCGAAGATTTATATTACGTTTCTCAAACCGTTCAGGGTATGAGTCCGCACGGCTATCTATAACGCTCCCCTCCCCTGTCGATTCCATAAGAGAAACAGCGCGATCTTGAGCATAGATAAGGCCTTCGATATCCGTACCTCGCTCAAACCTGTATGATGATTCTGACGAGATATTTAGTTTTTTACTTGTTTTGCGTATAGATTGCGGGTTGAAGTAGGCCGCCTCCAGCATTATATTTTCGGTACTGCTTGTCACTTCAGAATTCTGGCCGCCCATAACGCCTGCCAGCGCAACAGCTTTTTCGGTGTCGGCAATAACAAGATTTTCAGGTGTCAGTTTATGTTCTTTACCATCGAGAGTCGTAAATGTCTCCCCATCTTTGGCCCGCCTAACGATAACCTTAGCCCCTGCAAGCATGTCTAAATCGAACGCATGTAACGGATGACCGGTTTCGATAAGGACGTAATTTGTGATATCCACGATGTTGTTTATTGGGCGCACACCACCTGCCTGCAATCTGCGTCTCACCCAAAAAGGCGATTTTTTTATTTTTACGTCGTTAATTACCCGCCCTGCGTATCTGGGAGAAAGATCAGGCGCTGTTAACTCAATTTCTATAATGCTGGCGATATCCTTATCAACCCGGCCCAAGGTTTTTGCGCCAGGTTTTTTAAGTCGTATGCCAAAACCTTGGGCGACCTCGCGGGCTATACCTATCATGCTAAGGCAGTCACCACGGTTAGGTGTTAAATCTATCTCCAGAATTGTGTCGCACACCTCGTAACGCTCGGCAAATTTATCACCCGGAGTCGGGTTATCGTCAAGCGTCATAATCCCTTCGTGATCTTCGGAAAGCTTTAGCTCAACCTCGGATGGAATCATCCCTTCAGACAATACGCCTCGCAGTTTTCGTTTTTCAATTTTCAACCCGTCGGGCGTAACAGACCCAACCGGAAAGAGAGGCACTAAAAGCCCTGCCCTGGCATTCTTTGCACCACATACGATGGTTTTTATTTCACCACCTGCGTCTACTTGCAAAACCTGAAGTTTGTCCGCTTCCGGGTGAGGAGCGGCTTCAATTATTTTTCCAACTACAACGCCCTCATACCATCCGCGCCTGTCGTCGATAATGGAACATTCAAGGCCGAGCGAGGTTAATTTGTCAGACACCTCCTCCGGAGATGCGCTGATATCACAAAAATCTTTAAGCCAAAGATATGATACGAGCATATGTTTTTAAAACTGTGAGAGAAAACGTTTATCGTTGCCAAATAAAAGCCGTATATCGTCTATGCTATATTTAAGCATGGCGACTCTTTCTATTCCGCACCCGAAGGCAAACCCCGTCCATTCTTCCGGGTCATAACCTACCGCTTTAAAAACGTTCGGGTCTATCATTCCTGCGCCAAGAATCTCAATCCAGCCCGTTCCCTTGCATAACCTGCACCCTTTCCCCCCACATAACTGACAGCTTATGTCCATTTCGGCGGAAGGCTCGGTAAACGGAAAGAAGCTGGGGCGGAACCTGAGTTTTGTGTTCTTGCCATAAAGCCTGTGAACAAACAATTCAAGCGTTCCCTTAAGGTGCGCAAAAGTTACGTTTTTATCGATAAGAAAACCTTCAACCTGGTGAAACACGGGCGAATGGGTGATGTCAGAATCGAGCCTGTATACCCTGCCCGGCGCTATCACGGCTAACGGCGGTTTTTTCTTTAGCATGGTATGAACCTGCACGGTAGAAGTATGCGTCCTCAAAAGCCGCTTACCGTTTTGCAGGTAGAACGTATCCTGCATATCGCGTGCAGGATGGTCGTCAGGGAAATTTAACCGCTGAAAGTTATATTCGTCCGTCTCGACCTCCGGCCCCTCTTCTACGCAAAACCCCAACCCGACGAAGATATCGATGAACTCGTCCATTATGTCGCATGACGGGTGGAAATGGCCCGGCCCGTATGGCTTGCCGGAAATAGTGATATCGAAAATTTCGTCGTTTAATCGGGCCGAAAGTTCTTGCGCTTTTATAGCGGCGGATTTTTTTTCTATGGCGCTGGAGATAGAAACCTTGACCTTGTTAAACTCGGCTCCGGCCTTGGGGCGTTCATCTGGCGGGAGTTTTGATATCCCCTTCATAAGGGATGTGATATCCCCTTTTTTACCGAGTAACCTTACGCGAAGTTTTTCTAACTCCTCGCCGGTAGAAACAGCGCCAATCTCTTCGATTGCCCCTAATTCAAGCGCCTTTAGGTCTTCCATAAGCCTGTAGTGGTATTGTTAAAGCGAGCGCAATAACGCTTATGTGCATTATGCGCCGAGCGGACGGCCTCTTTACATTGCGGTAGAGGCTTGGTCAGTTAACGTTAGGCCGCAGTCGATTTGTCTTTTGCGATCTCAACGAGCTTTTTAAAAGCGGCAGAATCGGTTACGGCCAGGTCTGCAAGAATTTTCCTGTCCAGCCCTACTCCGGCTTTTGTAAGCCCTTCGATAAACCGTCCGTAGGTGATCCCCATAGCACGGGCGGCGGCGTTTATCCTGACTATCCAGAGCGCTCTAAAATCACGTTTTCTATTGCGTCTGTCACGATAGGCATATGTTAAAGCTTTAGTTACCGCCTCTTTAGCCTTTTGGAACTGGCGGCTTCTCGCCCCTCTGTAACCTTTGGCAAGTTTCAGCATTTTTTTGTGGCGGGCCTTTGTTGTGGTGCCGCCTTTAACTCTTGGCATCTTCTTTCAATAAACTCCAAATGTCTGGATGAATTGGGGATGATAGCGCAAACAGATGCGCATTACAACCCGTGAAACTGTTTTTTTTAGAAAAAACTTACCACTTAAAGATGTGGAAGCATCTTTCTTATAGACGCCTCGTCCACTTTTTCTATAAGGCCATGTTTGCGCAGGTTACGCTTGGCCTTGGTCGATTTAGTGGTCAGGATATGACGCAAATAAGCTTTTTTACGCTTGATTTTACCGGAGCCTGTCACCTTAAACCTTTTGGCGGCTCCCCTGTTTGTTTTATGCTTGGGCACTTTTCTTATCTCCTGTTTCCTCAGTATTTACTTCCGCCTCATCCTTGGCTTTAGCTTTAGCGGCGGCGGCTTCATTCTCTTTTAACTTCTCTTCCGGTATCGGCGCCAATATCATGGCCATGTTCCGTCCTTCTTTTTTCGGCTGTTGCTCAACAGTGGCCCTGTCGGCCAGATCTTCCATAAACCTTGAAAGAATTTTCAAGCCAAGCTCAGAGTGGGTAATTTGCCTTCCTCTGAAAAATACCGAAACCTTAACTTTGTCAGCGTCCGCTAAAAAGCGTTTTGCATGATTCAGTTTAAACTGGTAATCATGCTCTTCGGTGTTTGGAGTAATTTTTACTTCCTTGACCTTTATTATTTTCTGCTTTTTCTTGGCGTCGTGGGCTTTTTTGTTTTGGCGGTATTTAAACTTGCCGTAATCCATTATCTTGCAAACAGGCGGCTTTGAATTAGGCGCGACCTCAACAAGATCCATATCGGATTCCCGTGCGTGTTCCAAGGCCGCAAGTTTTGACATATTGCCAAGCTGGTCGCCATTGGCACCAACTACCATAACCTCAGAAGACCGAATCTGCTCGTTCACCCGCACTGTTTTAGAAATATCTACGTTCCTCCAAGTTGACGGGATACGCAATTTTCAAAAACGATTCTATGCCGGTTTTCTTCATAGCCTCCTTTGCATTCCCAGTTAACAAATTATTTTCACTCTACACTATATATGGTAGGCGCGGGCGGTTTCGAACCGCCGACCCCTTGCATGTCAAGCAAGTGCTCTCCCCCTGAGCTACGCGCCTAAGTTTAAAGCTTACAAAGCGTTGTAGCACTCTTGTCGGTGGAGGTTTTTTCTGTCCCAACATTCTTCCCAACATGGTTTAGCTACATACATCTACAACAAGCATTGGATTATGGCTCACTTCACTTATATATGCAATTTTTTTTTGACTTGCCCCAGCCTACTGTCATGGGCCATTCGTATTATTGCCGACTCCGTCAAACAGCTTTTTCTGCCGCACAAATACTCTGGTGTGAATTTGTATGACAACCTCACCATATGCTCCCCCCCCCCCCGCCATCATCGATTACAAAAAGCGGAAAAGAGAGGGGAAGTAAAATGGTATTAAAACGAGATTTCAAGGAAACAATTCAGAAACGCGCCCTACGAGACGAAGAATTCCGTAATGCGCTGTTAACCGAAGCTGTCCAGTGCATGCTTTCCAATGATATGGATACCGGCAAGGCGGTTCTTCGGGATTATATTAACGCCACTATCGCTTTTGAGTAGTGTTCCCGTTTTATTGCGCCATTCTGGCACTCTTGCTCTACACGGCATGTGGCTGGAAGATCTCTGCAAATTGAAGGTGAAGGATATTCAGAGCCGTGAAGTCGTATCGCACTTCAAGATTCATAGCAAAGATGGCAAAATACGTTTTATTCCGGTTAATCCGGTCGCTCAGAGGCTTCTTTCTGAATATTTAGGGGACTCTGTCTGGCCATAGTGGTGACTTAAAAGCCCCTCTTTTCAGGCAGGTAAGCAACAATCGGATTGGTGAACTGGATCGCGCCTTAAATCCAAACTCGATATATCGCAATATTTTGCGCAAATACGGCTACCAGAGCGGTAGAAATGCCGAGGTTAATAGATTATGTGTTCATTATTGCGAGCTACTGCCGCCACAAACGCGCTTTCCCATGACGCTGATATCGTCACAAGGTGCAGGAATAGTTAGGCAATGCCAACGTTTCAACAATCCGTCTTTACGACCGCCGCAAAACCCGCCCGGAAGATAGTCCGACATTCAGGGTGAAATACTAAAGCTTTACGTACTCTTTTCACATGTTAGCGTTCCTTTAGCCATTGCCCCCCTCCTGCGATAAATGAATACAGGTAGGTGGCAAAGAAGGCCGTTGCTATGAGTGGTATAATGGTCGGTATGAGCCATGCCGCCACCAGCGATACGTTCACAAAGATAACTGCGGTAGCAGTCCTTGCCAGCCCTCGAATAAGGAATTTCAACTTGAATGGAACACACATCGTTATCGCATTTAACAGAAAGATCATAACCAGATAAAGTTCCGGATCAGCATCGAATATTTGCGTCAACAGGAGGACAAGCAACATGTGACGCATTAGTTCATTGGTTGGCGAACCGCCACCAGTAACCATATCTGGATTGAGACGTGAAGTTACACGAAGGATGATTGAAGCAGTAGCGATTATGCTTGCTATCAAAACCATTCCGCCAAAATGTGCGCCCACCGCCAAGGCCAGGATAACATGAGCAACTGCGTCACAGACATTGTCAAGGTCAGCTCCGAACCTACTGCGGATATTCAACTTGGCGGCCAGTATGCCGTCAAGGTCGTCCATGAAATTATTGAAAACGATCAGGGGTACTAGATAACTATAACCATCTTCCAGGAACAGCGACACGAGGGGTAATACGCCGAGAATCGAGGTTATGTTGGCCAGATTTCGATAGATAAAGTTCCCTTGATATTTTTCCATACGTTTATTTGATGAGATTCCCTCTGCTCGGTCCGGTTCCGAGTACAAAGAAGTGATTCTCAAGATAGGGAAATTCGAGCCCGAGAACCTTGGTGACAAGCTTGATCCATCGAGACCCCAAACGCATACCCCAGTATGTCAAACGACCCACGATT
>JAJRTC010000074.1 GCA_024278445.1 Nitrospirota bacterium | reverse complement strand
GGCACCGTTGCTATCGATTCGATTATCAACATGCCTACCACGCAGACCACCGCTTATGGCGGTAACTATTCCGCCGGGCAGGAAACAGTGCAGAATAATACATTTTTGGATGCGTGGACCAACACCAGTGGCATTGTGGTTAATGACCATGGTGTACTCTGGAGCCCTGCTTCCGGCTACTTCACCGGCCCATATAACTGCAACAGGTGCCATACGCAAGGTAACGTATGGGGCATTCCTGATTTCGCACCGTTCCTCGTAGGTACTGATCTTTCAAACGATCACCCCGTAGGTGTGCAACTGCCTGACCCTGCCGTTTACGATTTTAACGCGACTACAGGCACGAGCGGTTCCTTGAAGTTTTACGACACCAACACAAACGGCCGTGCCGATACGAACGAGGTAAGGCTTTACGACACAGGCGGCGGTTATGAAGTTGAGTGCGCTTCGTGTCATGATCCGCACGGCGCTCCTTCCGCCGGCCCCGGCAGTGCCCGTATCGCTTCCTTTTTACGGGTAGATAACACAGGCTCAACACTCTGCCTGACATGCCACAATAAATAAGCAAAAAGCTTATTGAGGTGTTCGTGCCGTATGTAGCGCTCATCAATTTAACTGATGAACGGAACTTGAAAACTTGTGTAACGCTTCCCTTGCAGAAGTGAGCTGGCTTATATTTTGAAGTGCTGGCCCGCCTGTAAGGATTAATCCTTTCGGATGCTTTTTTTTGTTACTTTGACTGACTGTTTTTTTATGAGATTCAAGCTATCATGGAAGGACTTTAAATAAGTTGAATCTGGATGCTATATATTACCATACAGGCAAGGGTTTGATAAAAGGACAGGCAAGGTTAAGTTATGAGCACTGTGGAACTGCGGGTATGTTCTGAATGCGAGAAGGTGTTTTACGCGGTTCGTAAAGGGTGTCCCCTGCCATGCCCCCATTGTGGTAGCGTTGTAAACGGCAAAAAATCGGGTAGTGACGTTAAACGAGAGATTGGATTTTCAGAAAATATAGTGAAACAGACTACGGGGGTTCGGTGGACGCAATAAAACTTAACTTGTGCCCGGAGTGTAATCAGGCATTCTCTGCAATACAGGCGGAATTTCGGCCTCCATGCCCTCACTGTGGATACTCACTTATAGACCACAGGCTGGAGCCGAGAATAAATATGGATATCGGTTTTACCGTAAACTCTAAAAACAAAACGATCTATTCGATTCTCAGGGATTATTCAGATAGCGGAGCCAGAATCGCTTATGAAGGTGAGCCGCTACCTGTAAATTCAATAATGAATATAGATTTAGAAAAGCCCGGGATTCATAGACAGGGACGGGCCGTGTGGTCTGAGGCGATCAATGGCTCGATATCACAAACTGGATTTAAGCTTACATAATCCGCAGTTAACATTAAGCAGGGAAAAATGAAACAATCAACTTCTACGGGTATCTTTGTGTCAGTTGCTGTTTTTCTTTCGGTTTTTGCAACGACGTTTATGTTTTTAGCTTCTCAAGCCACAGCTGAGGAAACGCCAGATGAAGCAAAACCATGGGCATACACCGTTGGCCCGGAGGATGTTTTGATGATATCCGTCTGGAAAAATAAAGACCTGTCAGGTGAGGTGATTGTGAGACCAGACGGGATGATAACCCTTCCGTTGATTGGCGATGTTATCGCCGCAGGTAAAACTCCCAGCGAGTTAAGGGAGATGATAACAAATATGCTACTTGAATTTCAGCGCTCGGTTGTGGTTTCCGTGATAGCGAAGCAAATCAACAGCTATAGAATTTTTATTTTAGGAGAGGTTAAAACTCCCGGCCCTTATACGCTAAAACGTAAAACTTACCTGCTTCAGGCAATTGCTATGGCTGGTGGCTTTAATCAGTTTGCATCTGAAAATAAAATTGTTCTGATTCGGGAAAAAGAGGGTGGGGCAGATGGCTCCAAAAAAATCAGAATACGATTTAGCGACATAGTTGATGAAGATGAAGCCAAAGATCAGAACCTGATACTTAAACCGGGAGACACGATCTTTGTTCCATAAAACGACACTCACAGCTTTTGTCATCAGTGCAATTGGAGCAGGTTTCCTTTTGCCTGACCAAGCGAATTGTGCCGAGGTTTCGTGGACTACATCGCTTAACGTTAGAGAAACATGGGACAGCAATCCTTCTATAAGCGGCAGTAGACAAAGCAAAAGCGTTGATGGCGCTGTTGATGGTAGCACGGAAGGTACAACTGCCAACGCGACTACCGATACAAGTGTAGACACAAAAAAAACAGACGTGAAGAGTGATTTTGTTACTTATGTCTCACCACAAATCTCCATAAACAGCAAAGGACGGAATGCTAATTTTTCTTTGGGGTACGTTTTTCGTTCAAGTTTTTATAACGATAGTCCTGAGCTGAACGACCAACAGCATCTGGCCAACTTAAGCTTAAACCTTACTCCTTCAAGGAAAACAAGCGTTTCGATTACCGATACGTTTAGATATACCCAGGCATTAACCGATCACATACAGGGCCTGGGCACCACCTCACAGGATCAGCCCCCTGACCAAGCTCCTGTCGATACTTCAGACATCGGCATACAAACAAAACGTGAGGATGTTATATCCAATACCGTAGCGCTTTCAGTGTCGCGGAAGATGGGCCAAAAGGTATCGGCGGGAATAACCTTGTCTGACTCAATTCTGGAATACGAAAACCAGGCTCTGATAGATTCCAGGACAGACTCCGCTTCGCTTCTTCTCTCATATCTTGCAACACGTTCGACCTCCTTTACGCTGACATACGCTTTTTCCAATATATTCTACGACCTTTCAGGCACGAATCTCAATTCCGGTGTCGATACTGCGCCTGTAGCGGCAGAAGTCGATAATATTGAAGAGGTCGCAACACTTCAAGAGGATGTTAACCATGCAAAAAATACCAATATAGGCACTCACATGGCTATGATCGGTATTACTGAACGTCTTTCACCAAGCCTTTTGTTCTCTATTTCAGGAGGTGCGACATACACTCCGAACGTTAATGATAGAAATAATAAATATGATTGGACGGCTCGTGCCAGCATAGCCAAAACTATGCAGTTCTCATCTATCGCCTTGAACTACTCAAGGGGGATTTTGCATACCAGCGGATTAACCAATCAGATTAACGTGAATGAAACTGTCTCTTTAAATTGGAATTTGCGTATGGGTAAAAAAATCAACCTTTCTGCCAATGGCTCCTATTCGCGGAACAAATCAGAGGCATCATCAAACATTCCGGTAGTTTCTGTTAACGAAACAACTGCCGGGGTTGAGCCAGCTACTGATACAATTAATACGGACAGTACCTCTCTAATTTTCAGCCAACTGGATACGGAGTCTTACCGGGCAGGAATAAGGGCTAACTGGAGTCCATTGCAATGGCTGGCAATATTTTTGGGATATACTCACTATGAACAAATATCAGCTGATTCATTAACCCGGAATATTACAAGAGAGCAGGCCTCGATCGGCTTTACGGCCACTTACGGCCCAAACAGGTACTAAACATGGAAAACACAAATAAAGACATTTGGGAATACGTCAAGATATTACTAAGGCGCAAGTGGCTCCTTATTTTGCCTGCAATTCTTTGCATGGGTGTAGCTACATTTGTTGCGCTTAAACTTCCGGCATATTATCGCTCCACAACTCTCATTTTGGTAGAACAACAAAAGATATCCGAAGCTTATGTAACGCCTAGCGATGTTACGCCTTTTTCGCAACGACTTGGCACCATACAGCAACAGGTTATGAGCAGGACCAACCTGGAAAAGATAAGAGGAAATTTCAACCTGTATCCGCAGACAGGGAAGAACAAGGTGAACAAGGTGCATCGTGTCATGCAGAGCTTGGGGTTGACCTCGGATTCTGAACCAAGCACGCTTGAGAAAAAGGTCAATTCGGCGCTTAAAAAACTTGGGCTGGCAGAAGATATGGAGGTGACCAAGGAAGAAATAATCGAGAT
>JAJRTC010000073.1 GCA_024278445.1 Nitrospirota bacterium | reverse complement strand
GCGGCGCTGAATGTCTATTAGCTGTTTGACTATGGAAGTCGTGTCCAACCCCGAAACCAGGCCGTCAACAGAAAATGCCATTTTTTAGTTATCCCTGAAATAAAAATTTTTCATTTCACCCATTGGTTACTTATCGGAGGAGAGCCTAAATCTCTTTAGGGTTTTATGCGAGGTGATAGAATTACAACTAACAGGTTGCTGAAAAAAGTCGTTCAAACTGTCATTCTGAGGAGCCGCAGGCGACGAAGAATCTAATAACACTATTAATATCAACGGTTAAGATTCTTAACGGAGCCCGCCTTGAGTGAACAAAGTGAATCGAACAGGCTCAGAATGACAACTGAAAATAGTTTTTCAGCAACCTGCTAATCGCTTTTAAAGATAGAGCTATTTTTGTCGCATTAAGCGACAAAATTCCATCGGCAAAAGACTTTCGGCCCGGACCTTATTAAACATCCGGGCCGAAAGAAACTATGAACTCTTTGCGCTAATTAGCCCAGGAGTTGTAAAACCGTCTGCGGCACAAGGTTCGCCTGAGCCAGGATGGCTGTGGCGGCCTGCACCAATATCTGGTTCCTCGTAAACTGAGATATTTCCAGTGAATAGTCAGCGTCACGAATCTGCGACTCGGCCGCTTGCAGGTTCTCGGCACTAACGGACAGGTTGTTAATCGTATGGATCAGGCGGTTCTGAACCGCGCCAAGCTTGCCACGCCCTTCCGTAACCGTGGAAAGGGCCGAATCAAGCCTGCTCAAAGCGTTAAGGGCCGAGCCGACAAAATCAACGGAGATATCCGTGATGTTAAGCCCGGTGGAATCTATCGCTGTCAGGTCAACGGCCGCGTTCAGGCTTATCCGGTCATTTACCGTGCTCTGCATACCGATCTGAACGACGACCGATTGGCTCCCGATCCTTGTAAGAGTGGCGGCGTCATTCGTAAGAGCGCCGTTAACCAGCTTTTGGCCGTTAAACTCCGCTACGCTGGAGATCCGGTCAATTTCAGATCGTAATGCCGTAAACTCACGGTTAATCGTTTGCCGTTCAAGCGAGCCGACCGTGCCTGTAGCGGCCTGAGCGGCGAGCTCCCTCATTCTCACAAGAATAGATGCCTGCTCGGATAAGGCACCCTCAGCCGTATTAATCATGCTGATGCCGTCGTTAGCGTTCCTGAGCGCCTGGTTGAGCGACCTGATGTCGGCTCTTAACGCCTCGGATATGGCGAGGCCTGCGGCATCGTCTGCACCACGGTTGATCCTGAGGCCGGACGATAGCCGTTCCAGTGAAATTCCCAGGCTTGAGTTGTTAACACCCAGGTTACGCTGGGCATTAATAGAAAAGATGTTATTGTAAACACGTAATGCCATTACAAAATCCTCCTTGAATGCGCTACTTCAGCTTCCTTGCCAAAGTGATAGAAATAAAAACGTACAGGAAAAAACTGCTTAATTTTTCATTTTTTATGTATCCGCCATCTACTCCTCCATGAAATTTAACTACCTATCGACACGGGGGAAATTTTACTTGAAGCTTTTTTTACCAGACGGAGGTAAACGGGCGGCCTTACGCAAAAGCCATACAACAGGCTGATTTGCCTGAAGATATTTTAGAAGCCTAAAGTGGTGACGGCATCCGACAGGTCATTGATAAGACCGCTTAATCTTTCATGTTTCGTTTTTAAAGAAGCGCGGTTTATCACAAGGTGAGCGGTGATCTCCATTATTGTATCAACCTCCACGAGGCCGTTCTGCCGCAAGGTTTCACCAGTGGACACAAGGTCTACCACACGTTCGGAAAGCCCCACCATGGGGGCAAGCTCAATGGAACCGTAAAGTTTTATGATCTCGATCTGCACTCCCTTACCCGCAAAGTAGGCCTCGGCTATGTTAGGGAACTTTGTTCCTATCCTTATGTGCGTCCAGTCGTCCGGGTTATCGGAGGATGAGAGTTTTGCAGGTTCCGCCACCACCATGCGGCAATATCCGAATTTGAGATCAACAGGCTCATACAGGTCTTTACCCTGCTCCGCCAGAACATCGGCACCGGATACGCCCATATCCGCCGCGCCGTTTTCAACATATGTGGGGATATCGGTATCGCGAATAACGAGAGCCTTGGCAGAAACATCACCCGGCGCTTCAAACACAAGTTTTCTGTTGTCTTCTAACGCCTCGGAAAAATCGAGCCCGACTTCTTTAAACAACGCCACCGACGGCTTTAGATTCCTGCCCTTCGGAAGGGCTACGACTATTGGGTCCATGCGCAATCATACACGCCAACACACATGACGCTCAACTGTAAAGTAAGAAAAAAATCAGGCAACGGCCAACGCCACGTCCCGTTCCTTGTCCACAAGGTTCACGGCAAGAATTTTGGACACGCCCTTTTCTTCCTGTGTCACGCCGTAGAGCCGCTCGGCAAAACTCATGGTCTTCTGACTATGGGTGATAATTATAAATTGAGTTTTTTCCTTCATTTCCATCAGCATATCGCGGAACCTGAAGATATTCGCTTCGTCCAACGGGGCGTCTACTTCGTCTAACAGGCAGAAAGGGCTCGGCTTTACAAGGAATACCGCAAAAAGAAGCGAGATGGCGGTCATCGCCTTCTCACCTGCCGACAGCAACATCATGCTCTGTATCTTTTTGCCGGGAGGTTGAGCAAAAATTTCTATGCCAAGGTCTGCCTTGCCTTCGACTTCAATGAGTCGCATCTCCGCCCTTCCGCCTCCGAAAAGCCGTTTGAACGCGCTCTCAAAATTTTCAGATATCGTTTTAAACGCTTCGTTAAACATCCTGCCGGTTGTGGCGTTGATATTGTCTATCGTTTTGCGAAGCGTTGTGATGGACGAAACGAGATCGGTATGTTGTGCGCTCAGGAATTCGTAGCGTTCATTAACCTCCTCGAACTCGTCGAGCGCACTCATGTTAACGTCGCCTATCCGGCCAAGCTCTCCACGCAGATATGCAAGCCGTGACGTCACCTCGTCACGATCAACGTCGTTCACATCTGTCGTTTGAAGGTCGTCTTCCGGTATGTTGAACTCATGATCTGCTTTTTCAATAACGTTTTCCACTCGCATCTTAAGCTCAGACCCTTTAAGAGCCAGGTTCGATACAATTTTTCGAACCTCAGCAACTTCCGTTTCGAGTTTTTTAACAGAGTTTTCAAGCCCCAGCCTGGTTTCTGTTTGTTCCTCGGTAGAAGCTGATAGCTCATTAATT
>JAJRTC010000072.1 GCA_024278445.1 Nitrospirota bacterium | reverse complement strand
TTTTGTGTAATCATCCCTTGTGATAGACGGGCTGTAAACCAAAAGACCATCTTCCTTTGCCTTGCCAAGAAATTCTTTTTGCGAAAGCCTGTCTATAACGGTGAGGACGGTTGTTAGCGCGGCCTTTCTTGTTGCTTTTATTTCTTGCCAAACTTCTTTGCCCGTAGCCTCGCCTTTGTTCCAGAGGACTTTCATAACCTCCATCTCAAGCTCGCCTAAAGGGCGGCTGACTTTTTTCTTATTCGAACTGCGGGCTGATCTCATGCAAGCATTCTACATGTGTAGAATCAAGTAGTCAAATTTACTGTCATCGACCGAGCGGAAGCCCAACCGATGACGAGGGAATCACCCAAGTGATTGACCTACTCCGGCGGCGCGCAGTGTATGCTCGTCTATACTGCGGGCGCAACAATCGGCAAGCCTGCCGTTGACCACCACCGCTGGAACGGAGCGGACGCCCAGAGTCCTTGCACGGCTCGCAACCCTCTCATCCCTCATGTCAAGCAAGGTGACTTCGCACGAAGGGCAGGCTAAGCGGTTGACCAGCTCTATAGTCTCATCGCACACAGGGCATCCAGCGCTGAAAATCTCAATTTTACGTTTACTTGTCATGATTTCTATCTCCTGTGTGTAGTGGCGATAACCGGAATCTTTCTTCGGCGGCTGGTCGATCAGCCCTTTGCGTTCATAAAAATTGTTCATACAATTATTCCCCGGCTTCAGCGTATCGCAACATAAGAATACGATCATGAGCAGTGTCAACCACATAGACGATTCCATTTTTCCCGACGGTTACCTTTGTGGGTGTATGAGGTATGATGTCTCCCTCAATTTGCCACTCTGCAAGGAATCCTCCATCAGGAGAAAGAACCACCACTCTGTGGTTTGCGCTATCAGCCACATATATCCGACCTTGGGAGTCTACGGCCACGCCAGAAGGGACTTTGAACCATCCGTGCCAATTACCGGGTATACCAAATCCGAATGGGCTACCCCATTTTGCCATGTACTTTCCATCGGAGTCGAATTTCTGAATTCGATTGTTGTACGCATCCGCCACATAGACGTTTCCCTGATCGTCTACATAAACGTCGGTAGGATAATGAAGTGCGCCCGACCATGCTCTGCCGGAGGTGCCGACCTGCGAGACGAACTTCCCGTCCAGGCTGAACTTCGAAACACGTTTGTTATAGAAATCCGCTACATAAATAATATCTCGTTTGCGGTCTGTGTGTATTCCAGCTACGACGATGAACTCGCCCGGGTTTTTTCCGCTTTTGCCCCACTGCGCAATGTAGGCTCCTTCAGGTGAAAATTTCTGAACACGGTCAATATCATAATCGCTGACGTAAACGTTGCCTTCTCCGTCAATAGCCACACCGATAGGTTTTGAGAATTCACCTGCACCATTCCCTTGTTTTCCCCACTCAAGGATGTATTTTCCTTCCGATGTGAACTTCTGAATTCTTGTGTTTCTGGTATCGGCGATATAAATATTTCCTTCCCGGTCAACAGCAATTCCCATCGGTTCTTTCAACTGACCCGGGCCGGAACCAGATTGACCCCATTGACCAACAAGCTCCAGCTGACCAGATGAACCGAATGGGGGAAATGATACTATCGCAAAGGCTACTGTAAAAAGGGCTATCGCAAAAAGTTTAAACTTCATTTTTTAAAAACCCCTTTTTAGTTTTTAGCTGTAAAACTTACAGGATCAAGCAACATCGAGTTTTCTTTATACTTTTCGGCCTTTGTCTTTAGTGTCACAGTTTTCCCAATTAATTTCTTTGGATCGGTGGTAAGGATTGAGAGAGATTTAAAAGGAAAGCTTTGTTCTGTGCCATCGGGGTGAAATAAATACTTTCCTTCACTTTTTTCAAGTTGGCCCACAAGTTCATATGTTGTTTCACGCGGCGTATACCCGGCATCGTATACAATTTGATGAAGCTCGCCAACCAGCATCAGCGGCTTGCCTTTTATAAATATGATCTCAACCACTCCTTTCTTCATATCCATATCATAAGCCGCCACCTTTCCGGATCGGCGGAAGAACCGCTCCAGGCCGTAGGCGCAGAAATAGCACGCGAGGCCGTCTGCCCGGATATATGCCTTGTTATCTCCCTTTAACGACTGGGCGTCTTGAACGATGTCCTTACTCCATGCGTGGCTAACTGAAAGCGTAATTGTTAGCAATAGCGATGACAGAATTGTTACTTTTTTCATTTTCGAGCGCTCCTTAATACCGCAGTTCGACTACGAGTTTGTATGTGATATCTTTGGGCTCCTGGACACCGTTTGTTTCCTGATAGATAGGGATCTGTGTGCCGGCCCGTATCATAACCCTATTGCTGGGAGAAATTAGAATCTCAGGCGATATGAACAGAAAATCGCCGCCGGAGTTGGGATTATTCACATCTCTTGTTCTGGCATATTGCTCGTTCATGTAATTTAGCTCCAGGAAGAAGACCGTGTCCGTATCTTCCAGAGCGCCGAGGCGCGGCCGAAGGCCGATGGCTATGTCAGCAAAAAACTTGTCCCCGGGCTTGCTGTTGTTGTCCTCGGTATTGTATTGATAGCGTGCATCAATAAAGTAATACCACTTCAGGCTTTCCATTCCATACGCCATGCCAGCCATCAGGGTTGGCTTATCTCTCGCCACACTTTTATCACCAACAGGAACAGTGCTACCCAGGCGAAGCGCGCTTGAGTATTTCGCTCCCAGCGTGTCCCGATCCCAGAACCTCCATTGAAGGAAGGCTTTCGGGTTTGCAATTCCCTGTATCACGCTCTGTTCTTCACCTTCCTCGTAATGTTCCTCCCTTGCGAAGGGGGCTTCGAACCCAACTGCAAAATCCCGGCTGATCCCGTATGTGAATTCCAGCTCGGCTTCCGTGTATCTTTCATCTCCCTTGCGGCTGTGAGTAAGAGATGTGTGCAAGTCGAAAGCACCTTTCCCAGGCGCTTCGGGTGCCAACATGAACACAGGGGCATGGGCAAATGCGGTACCGCTACATGAAATTATTAGATAAGCAAATAGCAAGATAATCTTCATCAATTTTTTCCGGTCATCAGTTCCATAGGGATATTGTCAGTAGGCGATATATATATCTGCGCTCTCAAATATTTCCAGCATCCGCTGTAGTTTTACTGGTGTTACCGCTGGGTCGATTTCTCCTTCCGCAATCTTGTAGAGGAGCATCATTGTTTCGTTGGCGTACAATTCCACCCCTCTTGTTTTCAGGAAGCGAATATACTCGCCGTAATCGTGGGGGACTGTCCCTAAGGGTATGTCGAGTTGTTTCGACAAAGTTTTTCTCTCCCGTTCCGGCAGGTCAGCCTTGTCGAGAGGAGTTTTGTGGCCTCTGAAAAAACTCCCCTTTTTGATGGCCGTTACGCCGCTTGCGTCAAAGAGAATGATAACCTTATAACCCTTATTCAGCGCTGTCCATGCTACGTTTGGAACGGCGCATATCTGGGCGTCGTCCATGCTTAAAGATGTCTTGGCGTGTATAAGAAAGGTTTTACCGTCACCCGTTCCGGCGAATGATGGAACGGTAAGCAAAATTATAAATGTGAATAACAGCAATGCGCGTTTCATGAAGATTCTCCCTTTCTGTTCGCCAATCGGCATGGTTTTATAATCTCCTGCGGATACCTTTGATTTAAGCATAACCCAAGTACCATGCTACGGAGTCAATGAAATTTTTTAATAACCTTGTGAATCGAGCGGTGGAGAAAAAGATTGACACGAGTTTTCCTTTTAGATTAACATTTCGTTATATGGCGAATTATAGGAGGTGATGGTGTTCGATTTTTTGACGGTTGTAAAAGCGTTGGCAGATGAGAACAGGATACGCGCTCTGCTTGCGTTGCGAGATGGCGAGCTGTGTGTGTGCGATATTATCGAGCTTTTAGATCTTGCGCCTTCCACCGTTTCCAAACATTTGTCCATTTTACGGCAGGCACGTTTCATCGATGGAAGAAAAGATGGGCGCTGGATCTATTACCGCCTGGCGAGTGATAAAGCTCCTTTCCAAGTGCAGGAGGCCATTAAATGGGTTTGCGATTCACTCTCCAAAGACGATACGGCCAAAAAGGATGCGAGAAAAATAAAACAGATAGTCAAAAACCACGCGAAAAAATCATGTCAGACATAAATAAAAAACCTAAAGTTTTAGTTTTGTGCACAGGTAATTCCGCCAGGTCGCAAATGGCGGAAGGCTTTTTAAACCATATTGGCAAAGGGCTTTTTGAAGCTTACAGCGCGGGAGTTACTCCCAAAGGTGTCAATCCTCTCGCAATAACGGCCATGCGTGAAGTTGGAATAGACATATCCCATCATAAAAGTGAAAGCATGGAAGTTTATCTTAACGATAAATTCGATTTTGTAATAACCGTGTGTGACAACGCAAATGAAAAATGCCCCATCTTCCCCGGAGAAAATAAAAGAATCCACTGGAGTTTTGACGATCCTGCCGGGGTGGAAGGTGATGAAAAAACTAAACTTGCACTGTTCCGACGTGTCAGGGATGAAATAAAAACCCGTATAGGCGCATGGATCGCTTCTGCAACCAAAGGGGATACGTTGTGACCAAGTTATCTGAATCTGCCACCAAAGACGTATCTGAAGATGGATTAGGTTTTTTTGAGCGTTGGCTTACCTTATGGGTTTTTATCAGCATTGTGGCTGGTGTCCTGCTTGGGCAGATATTCCCTTCGTCTGTTCATGCACTTGGACGAATGGAAATAGCCCGGGTAAACATTCCTGTAGGGATTCTCATCTGGATGATGATTATTCCCATGCTGTTAAAAATAGACCTTAACGCCATTCACGAAGTGAAGCGGCACTGGAGAGGAATCGGCGTTACGCTTTTTGTTAACTGGGCGATAAAACCGTTTTCGATGGCGTTGTTGGGGTGGGTGTTTATCCGTTGCCTGTTCGCGCCTTATCTGCCAGCAGAACAGATCGATAGCTACATAGCTGGCCTGATTATTCTGGCCGCCGCGCCTTGCACCGCGATGGTGTTTGTGTGGAGCCATCTGGTTAAAGGGGAGCCACTCTTTACGTTGAGCCAGGTTGCACTGAACGACGTTATCATGGTTTTCGCTTTCGCGCCCATAGTTGGCTTGCTGTTGGGGTTATCTTCCATCACCGTCCCGTGGGATACGTTATTGTTATCCGTTCTGCTTTATATCGTTGTTCCACTGGTCATCGCAAACGTTTGGCGTAAATTGCTGTTGAAACGTAAAAATGGTTCCGCCCGCCTTGAGCGGACTGCAAAGTTTTTGCATCCGTGGTCTTTAATGGCGCTACTTGTCACGCTGGTTCTGCTGTTCGGTTTTCAGGCGGAATCAATAATAAACCAGCCTGCGGTTATCGCCCTGCTGGCAGTTCCGATTCTTATTCAGGTTTATTTTAATTCAGGCCTTGCGTATCTTTTGAATCGCAGGTTAGGTGTGGCGCACTGCGCGGCCGGCCCATCCGCTTTAATTGGGGCCAGCAACTTTTTTGAGCTGGCTGTGGCGACAGCTATCGGCCTGTTCGGGTTCGAATCGGGTGCCGCGCTTGCTACTGTGGTCGGCGTTTTAATAGAAGTGCCTGTGATGCTGTCGGTTGTGAAGATAGTTAACGCAAGCCATGAGTGGTATGAATCCGGCCCGGCGTTTGCGCATAACCCTGCTGAACGAACCGATTGTTGTTGAAGGCTCTTTATAAACGGTAAATTAGTCGCTTACCTGGAAACTTAATAAGCTTTCGCTAGTTGTATCGTTAGTTTTCTTCGAGCGATTCTAAAAGACGTTTATAGCTATCGTAAAGGTCGCGGTCAAGCTCGTTTTCTTCAACGGCTGTTAATATGGCGCATTTGGGTTCTGTTAAATGTTTGCAGTCGCGAAACTTGCATTGCCCGTACATTTGGTTAAAGCCGGGGAAGTTTTCTGCGATATCGGCAGGAGTTAAACCGGACGGAATAAAATGGCGTATTCCGGGCGAGTCTATAATTTTTCCACCTGTCGGCAATTTCACCAGCATGGCGGAGCTTGTCGTGTGTCTGCCCTGGCCCGTTTTTTCGTGGATCTTTGCGGTTGCTCTTTCAAGGCCGGGTGCCAGCATGTTGATGATAGATGTTTTGCCTACTCCGGAATGCCCCACCATAGACGCTATCTTGCCGTTTAGCGAGCCTGCCAACCTGTTAAGCCCTTCACCTGTTTTGGCGCTTAAACAAAAAACGCCGTAACCTAAACGGGCATAACGCTCAACGATTTCTATTTTTTCTTCAGAATCGTCAAGGTCGGTTTTGTTGAGGACAATTACAGGTTCTATTCCTTCATGGTTTGCGACAACGATGAACCTGTCGATAAGCCCTAAGCGGAACGCCTCTCCGCATGAGGCGGTTATAATAAGTTGGTCTAGGTTGGCCGCAAGAATTTGTTCTGCGCCTTTATAACCTGCACGTTTGAGAGCGTTGCGTCTTTTCTCTATTGACGGGCGGCCTTCCTTAAAACGGACAATGTCTCCAACAACCCAGGTTTCACGGCGTGGCGGTTTCCAATCTACAATTTCAGAGCCGATGTCGATCAGTACCTTAAGGCCGTGATGGGCAATAATTCTACCTTTTGTAAGAGTTTCCTTTTTACTGGTCAAGTTTTTCTTTTAACAGTTTGTTTACCATGTCAGGGCTTGCCTTGCCTTTGGTCGCCCGCATGACCTGCCCTACGAAAAACCCGATAACTTTTGTTTTGCCGCCCTTATATTGTTCAACCTGTTTAGGGTTATCAGCTATCACCTTTGCCACTTCTGCATCTATCGCAGAAGTATCCGTTATCTGTTTCAATCCTTTTTCTTCGACGATTGTTTCCGGTTCCTTGCCGGTATCAGCCATCTCTTCGAAAACGGTTTTGGCTATTTTGCCACTTATCACGTCTGTTTCTATAAGGTTTATCATCGAAGACAGCATTGCAGGCGCAACCTTTATGTTCTGCACGGCTACGTTTTGCTCCTTCACGATTCTTAGCACATCTCCCATTACCCAGTTAGAAGCTGTTTTCGCGTTTTTGCAATTTTTTGCGACCGCTTCAAAATAGTCTGCCACGTCACGCGACGCCGTAAGAACCCCTGCGTCGTAAGATGGCAGTTCATACTCTTTTATGAACCTGAGTTTCTTGGCGTCAGGCAATTCGGGCAACTGTGCGCGTGTTTTTGCCACCCATTCTTTTTCCACGATAACAGGCGTCAGGTCAGGGTCCGGGAAATAACGATAATCGTGCGCTTCCTCTTTTGAGCGCATAGAAACCGTTATATCTTTATCAGAGTTATAAAGCCTTGTTTCCTGCACAACCTGTCCACCATCTTCTACTACGTCTATCTGCCGTTTTACTTCATATTCAATAGCCTTCTGGAGAAAGCGGAACGAGTTCATGTTTTTGACCTCGGCCCTTGTGCCTAATTTCTCTGCCCCTTTGGGACGGACGGAGATGTTGGCATCGCACCTGAGTGACCCTTCCTCCATATTGCAGTCGGAGACGTCTAGATATTCCAGAATGGTTTTCAGTTTTTCCAGATACAGCTTCGCTTCTTCCGAGGAGCGGATATCCGGTTCGGAGACGATTTCAAGCAGTGGTGTGCCTGTGCGGTTTAAATCGACATAGCTGGAATCAGGGTCTCCCAGGTTTTCACCATGTATAAGTTTTCCCGCGTCTTCTTCTATATGTATCCGTGTCAGCCCGATTCTTTTCTCCTCGCCGTCGATAGATATCATTATCTGGCCATGTTCGCACAATGGTTTGTCGTACTGCGATATCTGGTAACCTTTCGGCAGGTCTGGATAAAAATAGTTTTTGCGGGCAAACTGGGACAAGTGGGCGATTTCGCATTCCATGGCAAGCCCCACCATAATTCCGCGCTCCACCACTTCTTTATTGAGAACCGGCAAAACGCCTGGCATACCTTGGCATATCGGGCAGGTGCCTGTATTGGCGTCCCTTCCAAACTGTGTGGAGCAGGAACAGAAAATTTTCGATTTCGTTGAAAGTTGAACGTGGACTTCAAGGCCGATTACTGTTTCGTATTCCATCTTTTTACATATATCTATGGTGCGTAAAGTAAAACGTAAGGGGTAAGTATACAAAATTTCAGGGCAGTTTCTATTTTATTGTGCGAAAGCTAATTATAAAGGTCTGTTTTGCCGATATAGAAACAGGAGGAGTTTTTATCGCAGTGGAGGATAAACATGGTACAGACGCTTTCAATACAGCAGGTTCTGCAATTAAGCCCGATTGCGGCCAAAGCCGCGTCCGCTGAGTATATCCGTGCGCACGAGGTTGCCTACTCCTTCAATCGTCATCTTCAAAAAATAGCCGCGCGTGAGGGTGACCTTGCTCGTGCTATCGAAAAGACGCCGTCTGAGGTTCCCATGCATAAAGGCAATGAGCGCAGAAGACGGAGCGGAAGACGAGTGAGCGACAGGAAGGGGTATCACAGAAGGTTAAGCGACAGGGGATATCAGAGAAGAACCTGGGATCGCGGTTTGTCGAGGAGAGCTTCTGACAAAGGGTATTTAAGGCGGGCTACCGACAAGGTTTACTACAAAAGGCGGGTAACCGGCAAAAAAGGGGCGAGACTGTTTGCGGCAACCCAAGGAAAAGGCGGGCGGATAGACATTATTACTTAAACGTAAGTGTGGCGAGCTTTACGCCCGTTAACCCCTTGAACTCCGGTTTCTTGTTCAAGGAGTGGCTTATGTGTTCTTCCAGCTTGTCTTGTGCAAAGATTGTATCTTCGTAAAAACGTTCTTTAAAAAAACCGCTTATAAGGTCTTCAATCGTAACGGCCGTATAAAACATCCTGTCTTGAATCGCATCGCTCTCGGCTCTGGTTTCAAAGGTCAGCTCCACGTCAACGTTCATTATTCTAATAGCCTCGGCGTCAAACTCTACCGGGAGGTACACGCCTATTTTTACGGGCCGGGCTTTGCCATCATCCACAATTTCTTCTTCTACTACGGGTTCAGTCGGAACTGGGGCAGGGGTTTCGCTCACCTCTGGTTGTGTTGCCTGATTTTCAATCGGTTGCGGTTGTATATCTTCTGTTACAGCCGCTACTTCTATAGGCTCCTGCGTTTTGCCGCCGAAGAAAAACCAATATCCACCACCCGTGATAGCCAAAAGAAGCGCCACGGCTCCACCGGTTACAAGGTTTTTAGGCAGTTTGGATAAAACCCCTGAAATAGCGCTAGGGATATTCGTCAAAAATGCCGGTAGCGCTATAGCCTTTTTTGCTTTTTCTGCTGGTTCTTCTTCAAGCAGCGTTTCTTCTCCTTCCAGTTCATCTTTGTTTTCAGACGACTTGCCGGATGGGATGCCGGGTATCTCACCCTCTTCTTCAGGGAACTCGAATTGGGTTTCTTCGCTGTCTTCCAGCATTTCGTCAAAGGAGGTGATTTCACCTTCTTCTACAGAAACTTCCACTTCTTCTTCAAACAGAGTTTCGCTTGCGTCTTCTTCGTTTTGCAAGAGGTTGTCGAGGCTTTCTCCTTCTTCTGTCTCCTCCCCCACGG
>JAJRTC010000071.1 GCA_024278445.1 Nitrospirota bacterium | reverse complement strand
TCTGGAGCGACCGGGTTTTAGCCCTCAAAAATGGTCGGGTGGTGTTTGATGGTGAGCCGGCAAAACTTATGAATAACGAAACCTTAATGGCGATTTACGATAAGAACTTTCTTTTTGTAAATCACCCTAAAACCAGAATGCCGGTGACCGCTCCGGATTTACAGGCATGACAGCTCTTATGCGTGGTGATAAAAACATTCCACTTGTTGCGGTTTTTATTTTTGCTGTTGCCACTCTCCTTGTTTCGCCATTTGTCGGGATGAAGTTTATGAGCTTTTACGATGTTATGCCTGGCACGCCATCGGGAGAGATATTCTGGAAACTACGGATTCCAAGAACCTTTATGGCGTTTTTGGCGGGTGCCGGGTTGTCGCTCTCCGGCATGACGTTTCAGGCGGTGTTCAGGAACCCTTTGGCAACCCCGTTTACTCTTGGAGTTTCGTCAGGAGCGTCTTTGGGTGCCGCGCTTTATGTCGCGTTCGGTTTTTCATTCGGCGTTCTGGGGATGTCTGGCATTTCTGTTTTTGCGTTTTCCGGCTCGTCCGTTGCCATCATGATTGTTTACGGCCTCACGAAACTTCGCCACGGTTCATCTATTGGCACAATGCTTTTGGCGGGTGTTGCGGTGAGTTTCTTTTTCTTAAGCGTAATCATGTTTATTCAATATCTCATGGACTTTACACCCTCATATCTCATTCTGCGCTGTCTCATGGGCGGGGTAGACGTTGTCGGTTATGGTGACGTTGCGAACGCGTTACCGCTTGTGTCGCTTGGCGCCTTCGTCGTTATCTACTTTTCCCGCGAGCTTGATTTGCTTATGACGGACGAGGATATCGCCATCAGCCGTGGTGTAGACACTGGCAGGGTTAAGCTTTATCTTTTTATAGCAACGTCGCTTATGGTCGGCGGGCTTGTGGCCATATGCGGCCCTATAGGCTTTGTCGGCATGATGGCTCCACATATATGCAGGCTGATCGTGGGGGCCGACCATAGGACCCTCTCCTGGGGTTGCATGGTGTTTGGCGGCGCGTTTCTGGTTTTGTGCGATACTTTTTCCCGCACTGTCGTAGCACCTACGGAGATTCCCGTTGGCGTTGTTACGGCACTTTTGGGCGGGCCGTTCTTTTTGTGGCTATTGCTTGGGCGAAGGTTCGGGAAAACTTTTTAAAAACTGTTACAGTATCTCTTTTAAAAAAGCTTTCATCCCGACTTTTTCTATCACGGCACCTAACCTTTCGGTCTTTTTGCAGTTTTTGTCGGCGTAATTCATGATTTTTTCAACGATCTCAATCACCTTTTTCTGGGTTGAGAATATGCCGATGCTTTTTGCTATTTTAGGGCTATAACCCGCACTTCCGCCGACGAGGATTTCATATCCCTCCGCCACGCCTATTATGCCAACATCTTTTGTTGCAGGTTCCGAACACGACCTTTTGCACCCGGCAATGCCAACTATGACCTTTGTCGCAAGTGGACGCCTGTAAAACATCTGGTCTAGCTTACGGGCCAAGCCCAATACGGGTTGCTGAAAACGCTGACAAAAAGTCTCTGCCGAACACATTTTAACTGGCCGCACCCCACCAAAACGGAAGTCGTTCGCCTCGTATGAGGTCTGCTTTTCTATATGCGTGCCAGGCCCTTGCCCTTCGTCCCATACGAAGATTATCTCGCCACTTAACTTTATATTTTTTGCACCGTCCGCTTCCACCGCGGCGATGAGCTTTTTCATCTCCTTGACAGATATTACGCCAGCCTCGATATGGGGCGCATATGTTCTTTTCTTGTGCGATTTGTGCGGCGGGGTCTTTTGCGGTTCAGGTTTGTTTCTCTTATTCATTCCAATCACTTTCAACTACCAGATAATGCGTCAAAGGGGAATATTATAGGTTTGGAGAACGCAAAATAGCAACCGGTGCTCAAGTCTAGTCGGCAGGGCAGACAAGGCGCAAGGCTACGTCTATATCCGGGTATGGGTTGCCGATTACCGTTCCTGGGCATGATGGTAAACCACGTCCTATAAGTTGATCTGCCGGGATGGTAACAAAAATACGTCCGTTCATAGGCCCGGCAAAAGCAGGGCTTGAACCCCTTGCCGGAATGCGTATAGGCCTTGCCCATTCTTCTCTTTGAGCGTTGATATCGAAGTTGCTCCTGTTAGTAAAAGTTGCAAGTTCCATTCTTGATGACGCGTTTGCCATCTCTCCTAGGTCTATCCATTGCCAGCCCCATCCGCTTGGGGTGCAATAGAATTCCACCGTTTGCGGCACGGTGTAACCCAAGTCGTCAACCACAGCTACCCTGGCCGAAAAATCACCGCTTGTGTATTCTCCGGATGTGCCGGATGGAACGTCGAGATATCCTCCCGTTAGCGTTACTGTGGTTGTTGCTGTAGGAGTAAATGTTCGCTCTCCTGTTATATCTTGCGGGTCTGTAACAGAGGTTACGGGTGGGGCGATGGCACCCGGTGGACTACTTTCAAGGCTGAACCCAAAGTTTGGATAACAGCCTGCTGTGGGTGGGTAACCACACTCCGTCCTGTCTCTTAACAAGTCGTTCCGGCATCTGGAGCAGGCGCCATCGGTGCAGTTTATGGCGTCTGCCGGGCAATCAGAGTAGTACCGGCAGGAAATGATGCTCTCGTAACCGCCAAACGGGCGTCTGCAGTTTGTGTTGCTCTTTAAAAGGTTTAAGTCCCAGCTGACCGTGGCGGGCTCTCCGGGGCAGACATATTCAGGCTCTATAGTTATCGTGGGGGCATAAAGAGCCGGGGCGAGCCCGGCCCTGTTAAGAAAACAGCCGTTTAGCAGGAATAGGCTAATGGCGAGAATAAACAGTTTTTTATCTGGTCGCATATTAACCCCCTTTTAAGTATCGCACCTCTAAGGCCGGGCTGTCTTTTGTACCGATAATCAGGAAAACCAAGGATAACACAGTGCCAGGTTTCCGTCAGGTTTTTCATTAAATGACTGGAGCCGATGGGCGGGATTGAACCGCCGACCTACTGATTACGAATCAGTTGCTCTACCACTGAGCTACATCGGCCCTGCTATTTTTAAAAAGAGGAAATTCTATCATATAATGGAGTTATGTTTTCATATTGAAAGAACTTGCCTGATGCCAGATAAATTCTTGCTCTCGCTATCTTTAAAAACAGGGTTGCTTTTGCTTCTGCTTTTTTCTGTTTCCTGCACCAATCCTCCTGCGGCAGGTTCTAAAACCATGACAAAAGATGAACATGTGGCTTGCTATAAAAAAAAGTGGATGGAGGATATGCTTGATTTTATACGGACGGAGAACAGAGCCAAGTTTACAAGCTATATACAGGACAGGCGATGCCTCTTTATGAGGGGTGGCCGTAAAGTGGAGTTAACCGATCCGCCGGGCATCTTCGGCTCGCTGGCGGGGTTTAAGATGGGTGGTGTGAAGTACTGGACAAGCAAAGACAGCCTGCTTTACGATCAATAAGGTTTTCCTACTGCTACTGCTACTGCCACGAAAACAACGCACCTCTGTTTAGCGCTACGTTTTTGTGGCAGTGCATTTTTGCTTATTTATCAATCAGTTACCTTGTTTATGGCTTTTTCCCGCCTTTTTTTGTCCGTAGCTTGATTTGGTAAGTAACATAGAATTAAACGTGTTTGGCGTAAGTAGCTATAAATCAGGGTGTTATTGCTTTGTTGTGATTGTGGCACGCTAATTGTATATGTAAGGTCGTGTATGGAACTGGCCTTATTTCCATACTTAGAAAACTTGGCGGCGCCAACAGTCATGGTTAGTCGCTTTCTAAAGGTTCGGATGACTTCCGGATAACTTGAGGCTGGACGACCTCGGTAGCTCCTCTCCGAGGTCGTCGTTTTTTTTTGCCCAACCCCGCTTACCTTTTCCATGTAAAAACTTTCTCCAGTGAAGGGTTATTGTGTTTGTTTTTATGTCATTAACCGCCCAGGTTTTCTTAAAATAAGGTGCCTTTTATCAAAGCGGTTATTCTGATTGACCTATGTTTTTTATTTTGTTATTCTTCAACCCCAATGGTGTATAGATTTTGATATTCCATTGAAAACAGCAGACTTATTTTTCTACAGGGTCGGTTAAAGGGTCGGTTAATGGGTGAGCTTAAAGATCAGTTTTTTCTGCAGTATATAAGCTCCGGGCTTGAGAAAGTTCGGGACGGTTTCAGGGAAGAACATACCCCCAAAAAAGGCAATCGCTTTTTAATCAAAGGGTTAACCTATGAAATTGGCGTATGCCGTAAAGATGGCGGCCAATATGCTTTTGAGATAAGCTCAAAAATTCCTCAGGACGTTCTGCCCAAAAACGTCAAAATAGAGAAATATTTCAGTTCCGTCGTGAAGCTTATGAACAAGTGTTCAAAAAAACCGTCTGAATCAAAGATGGAAAACATTATTCATAATACGGCTGACGAGGAACTAAAAGAACGTGACTATGTAAAGCTTATTTACAGATACGATGAGAACGAGCTTTGCACGAATGAAGAAATAGGCAACAGAATGAAACAGCATCAGGCGGATAACACCCCCGTTCCGGATATCCCTGGTGTTGTGACGCCGGGCGGGCGTATTGTTTTGGCCCTTATCAGGGAAGCTATTGAGAAGCTTGCAAGGCAAAACGTGCTTGACCTGTGCGCCGCTAATGAAGAAGTTAAAAAAGCGATGAAGGATAAGGCAAAGAGCCAAACTTCTTCTGCTAAAAAAACTACCGCCATAACACCTTCAAAAAAAGCCGCAAAAAAGAAGACGGCTAAAAAATAATGGACGAAGAATTAAAAGTCCTTCTGGACAAAACAGGTCGAAAACTCACCCAACTCCGAGGCCATCTTTGACTTAGACGGAAAACGCTCTGAGCTTGAGGAAATCGAGAAAAAAATAGCCGCAGACGGCTTTTGGGACGACCATTCAGCGGCCCAGCCTGTGTTAAAACGCCGCTCTTCCATCTCCCGTGTTGTGGAGAATTTTGAAGCCTACGAAAAAAGGTTGGCCGACATTCTAGAGCTATCGGAACTTCTTGAAATGGAAGAAGACGATGGCATGAAAAAAGAAACTCTGGCCGAAATGAAAAAACTCGCAGACGATACAGACAAGCTTGAGCTTTCGGCCATGCTCGCAGGCGAACACGACCCGGACAACGCCATAGTGGAAATTCACCCCGGCGCGGGCGGCACCGAGTCGCAAGACTGGGCGGAGATGCTTATGCGGATGTATATGCGTTGGGCAGAACGTAGCGGCTATAAAACGGAAGTGGTCGATTTTCTGCCGGGTGAGGAAGCGGGCGTAAAATCTGTTACTTTTATCGTGTCGGGTGAGTATGCTTATGGCTATCTTAAAGCCGAGATCGGGGTTCACAGGCTTGTGCGTATCTCGCCTTTCGACAGCAACAAAAGGCGTCACACGTCATTTACTTCCGTTTCTGTAATGCCGGAAATTAACGACGATATCGAGCTTGAAATACTCGATGACGATTTAAAAATAGATACGTTCAGGGCGTCCGGGGCAGGTGGCCAGCATGTTAACGTTACAGATTCCGCCGTGCGGATAACGCATCTGCCCACCGGGGTTGTCGTATCTTGTCAAAACGAGAGGAGCCAGCACAAAAACAAGGCCTCGGCCATGAAGGTGTTAAAAGGCAAACTGTTCGCCTTGGAAGAGAAGAAAATGCAGGAAAAAAGAGAAGCATTGGGTGGCGAGAAAAAGGGGATTCAGTGGGGATCACAGATACGCTCCTACGTATTGCAACCATACCAGATGGTGAAAGACCTCCGCTCAGGGGTAGAGGTTGGCGATGTCCGCCGCGTGTTAGACGGTGATCTCGACGTTTTTATCAGAGGCTACCTGCTCTCCGGGTAACCTGCTTTTATAAAAAAATCAGGCTACGGCCTCTTTTCCGCTTTCTGAAAACTCGGTTACAAAGTCGCCCCATGTTCCGTTTTCAACCGCACTATTACCCTCTTCTGCGCCATCCCCGCGAAGATATTCAAAGAAACTGTCTAGCTGTTGCTGTATAACATCCCGCGTTTCGTTTATCTGGTCCGTAACCTCACCAGGCGTAGAGCCTAATATTGCCATCGCTTCAGAAAATCCCTGGTCAATGGCCCCTTCTACCATCGCCTTGAATGCGGTTATCTGCTCTTCCTTGGACATATTCGGGTTATCGGCGGCGAACATCGGGAAGAAGCCTAAAGCGAAATCAGTAATTCTTTGGGCTACCGCTTCCGGGCTGGACGGGTCTTGCATGGCATTCATCTGTGCCTGTGCGAGGGCGTCTGCCTGCGTCATTTTCATATTCAGCTTAAACTCTGTGGTTTCAGACGATTTTACATATGCCGAAACTTCGCGTCCGCCGTTTGAGTAACTAAAAGAGCCTTCAAAAGTACGCTGTATACGCGCCTCAACTGAAAATTCCAGAACGGTTTGTGGATTGCCGGACTTGGCTCCGCCTATGGAAACCGTGTCTGTGCCGTAATTTCTTGCCCTCGTTGCCAGGCTTGCCTCGTTGTTGCTGTTTTTAGAAAAAACTTCTGGTTTTACAAAGGCTTTAGCCGCCGATTCTGCGCTTTCTGTGTACATTATTTTCTCCCGTTTTCGCTTCCCTTAAATCTCTATCGAACGGTTGCGAAAAAGTCTTTAGCCATTTTTTTGACATGATTCATTTTGATGGGCATATAAAGCTCGCGGCACCTTTTTGTTAGCCGTGCGGAGTATATAAAATGTGCGGCACCTTAAAGGTTTGTTTAGATGGTTTGCGCTGATACAATCGACACTTTTATTATCCTTGAGGAATCATGGTTTTAGATGTTCTGCTGTTTTTAACGGGCCTTGCGCTTTTATACTATGGTGCGGAATGGCTGGTGCGCGGCTCAGCAAACGTGGCTATGGCGCTGGGTGTTACTCCGATGGTGGTCGGGCTTACGGTTGTGGCGTTTGGCACGAGTGCGCCGGAAGTTGTGGCAAGCCTTGTTGCCGTGATAAACGGCTCGCCAGACATTGCGCTTGGCAACGTCATAGGGTCGAACATTGCCAACGTAGGGCTTGTGCTGGCCTGTGGCGCTCTCCTTTATCCGCTTAAAATATTGCGCAGTACAAGAGCTGTTGAGCTTCCCTTTATGGTCGGGTTTACCATTTTGCTTTTGGTGTTTTGCATTGATGGCCTCATCTCAAGGGTGGATGGTGGCATACTTTTGGCCTGTGTTATCGGGTTTACCGGTTATTGTCTTCTATACGCAAAAAAGGGTGAGGAAGACGAGAAGGCCATGGAAGATGAAGTGCAAGGAATTGCAAAGGACGATGGCAACCTTGCAAAAGAGATTTTAATTACCGTGGTTGGCATCGCAGGAGTCGTTCTTGGCGCTTATTTACTTGTAGATTCCGCAACCAGTATCGCAAGGGCTTTTGGTGTGTCTGAACTCGTTATAGGGGTTACGATAGTGGCCGTTGGCACGAGCCTGCCAGAACTTGCAACCACCGCCATAGCTTCAATACGCAAACAGGCGGATATTGCGGTGGGTAACATCATAGGTTCAAACATTTTTAATATTGGTCTTGTTTTGGGCGTGACCTCTTTGGTCGAACCGCTCACCGTTTTGCGTGAAATCCTTACAAACGAGCTTGTTATAATGGCTACTTTTTCAGCGGCGCTGATACCGCTTACGATAAAACTTTCGGTGGGGCGTGTGGCGGGTGGTGCGCTCTTGATAGGTTACGTTGTTTTCCTTTGGCGCGCGATAGTTTGAAAAAATAGGACCCGCGCCTTGAACTTATATTGAAGTCGCGAGTCCGGCAAGAGAGGACTTATATGTCAGTCGCGCTTGTCTCCATGATGGTCTTTCTCTCCTTTCTGATTTCCCATCATCATTCTTTTCATCATTTTTTCAAGGAACTGGGATTTTTGTTCCGGCGTTAACACTTTAACCATCTTGACTATCATCTTAAGCCTATGTTTTTCGTGTTCGGCTTTGTAGCCAGCCAAGTCGTCTATGAGTTTCTCCAGCGTTTCGTTGTCGGGGTTTTTTTTCTGGAGTTCGTCTTCAAAGTCGAGTTGTTTTAGCTCCATTTCACTGTGAAGTTTTATCATGTCGCGCCGCATATCCTTGCGGGTCTGCTTGATGGTCTTCACCTGGTCCTCGCTTAGTCCCAGCTCTTTTATATAATCTTGCCTATGTTTTCCTCTTTTTTGGTCTTTGTCATAATCTCTTGCCACAGCGGTTATTGGAAATATGCCAACCACTATGATGGCGATTAAAAGTTTACGCATTGTTGCCTCCTTCGTTTGAAATTAATATGTCCAGTTGCTCTGATAGGAATAGGTCGCGCTCATAACTTGCCTTTGCGCTGGAGATGTCCTCAAAAGAGAAAACGGGCGCCAGCGTTTCATGTATGAAATCGTTTAAGTTGTCAGGGGCGGTTTCAGTATTTTCAGGTGGCGCGAATGGTGTTAGCCGTATAGCTATTACAAGGGTCGCCGCCACCGCAAGCGCGGGCCAGATGAAACGGTGGCCATATGTTTTGGGTTTTACCTTGTGGCTTGCGGCTATTTCTTTGCGCAGTTCGGCCGTAAGCGATTCTGGCGCTTTTAGTTTGCTTGCGTTTTTAAAAATCTTGTCGATTTCCATAACCGTGTTCCTTTTTTATCTCTTTTGCATATCGCTCAAGCTCGTCTTTTCCACGGGCGATGCGTGAGCGGACAGTCCCAATTTTTGTGTTAGTGGCTTGGGCTATCTCTTCATACGAAAAGCCTTCGATCTCACGTAGTATTAGCGCCATGCGCCGCTCCGGTTCGAGCCTTGCCAAGAGAGTGGCTAAATCTTTTTCAGCTTCAAGTTCAAAGACGGCACTTTCCGGGTTCTGACGCATGAAAATATTTTCATCCACAAACGGACGTACTTTTGTTTCGTTAAACTCGTCATTCTTTTTACTTCTTGTAACGTGGTTTAGAGTTCTGTTCACCGTGATTCTGTATAACCATGTGGAGAATTGTGATTTTCCCTGATATACGGCAAGGTTTTTCCACGCGGCGATAAAAACTTCCTGCGCGAGGTCTTCTGCCTCGTCGAAGTCGTATACCATGCGATATGCTACGTTCCATACGAAACCCTTATGTTTTTCAAACAGTTCCATAAATGCTGTTTGATCGCCCAAGCAGGCTCGCGCTACCGTTTTATCTTCGTCCATAACCTCTTATATCTCGTTTCAATGCTTAGACACAGGTTATGCGGGAAAAGTTCCCGACAGATGAAAAAAAACCGACAGTGGCTTTTTTGAAGCTCGGCAGGAAAAGGGAGGTTAAGGGACGTCGATACGGCCACCGTCGAGGCTACTTGGTTCAACGAATTCATAAACAACTTCGTTCGGTTTTACAAGGCCAAGGTTTTCTCTTGCTATGGCTTCTACATATCTGTCGCTATGGTTTAGTGAAGATAGTTCTATCCGAAAAAGGTTGTTCTCGGCTTTTTTCGCGTCTATCTCGCTTTTTGTTTTTTCTATGGCTGTTTGCAGTTTTTGCACATCCTGAAATCCGTTTTGCTTAAACCATGCGCAAGTGACCACAAAGATCATAAACAGAGCGGAGATGGCGAAAATAGCTAGCGGCCTGTTTTTTTCCATGCCGATAGTATAAACGAAAATAAAGCAGGCTTCTTAATTATCCCTTGCAGGGGATGATTTCATCGTCATGGTTTTTATAGCTATTTCTATAACGGCAGTGGTTTCCGCCATTTGAGGCGTAACCTTGTTGTACCCGCCTTCAGGCTGATATTTTTCCATCAACCCGTTTAGCGCATCCATTCTTGTGGCCTGGTCGTCTACAATTGTTGCCGAACCAGATATGATTATAGATTCATATCTATACGAAGCTTTACACGGCTTCGCCTTGGCGGGTATATATTCCATCTTCCCCTCCACCTCGAAACAGACTTTCGGGTTAGCCTTGATATGATCTATTTTTTCCCCTTCCATGGCGGAGTGGAAGTATATGGCGTTATCGATATGGATAAAGTTTACTGGCTTTATCATCGGCCCGTCCGGCCCCGAAGTGGCTAATCTGCCGACTTCTGCCTGGGCCAGCAGGCCATGTATGGCCCGTTTATCCTCCACCTTTTGCTTAACACGCCTCATCTTGTTCGATATCGCGTCTACCCGATGGAAGTAAAAACATTGGAACCACGATAGACGGCCTGCGCTCCCAGCTCTTCTTCGATGCGCAAAAGCTGGTTATATTTTGCTATTCTGTCTGTCCTGCTCATGGAGCCTGTTTTTATCTGCCCTGCGTTTACCGCTACGGCAATATCTGCGATGGTGGAGTCTTCCGTCTCGCCGGAGCGATGGCTTATTACGCATGTATATTTTGCGCGTTTGGCCATTTCGATAGCGTCGAAGGTTTCCGTTAAGGTGCCAATCTGGTTTACCTTGATAAGAATCGAGTTGGCGACACCCATGTTAATTCCCTTGTTCAGAATCGTCGTATTGGTGACGAAAAGGTCGTCGCCTACGATCTGGACTTTTGAACCCAACGCGTCGGTCAGCTTTTTCCAGCCTTTCCAGTCACCTTCCGCAAGGCCGTCTTCTATGGAAATAACGGGGTATTGGCGAACGAGGTTTTCGTAAAACCCGACCATTTCATCAGTCGTTTTTTTCGGTTTTGCCTCGGCGGACATATTGTATTTGCCGGCGGAGTAAAATTCGGACGCGGCGGCGTCTAACGCGAGGGCAACGTCTTTACCCGGTTTGTATCCGGCTTTTGTTATGGCTGCAAGGATAACTTCCACAGCCTCCACGTTGCTTTTAAGGTCAGGTGCAAAGCCTCCCTCGTCGCCTACGGAGGTGCTTAACCCTTTCTTTTTAAGGACATCTTTTAGCGTGTGGAAAATTTCAGAGCCCATCCGCAACGCTTCTGTAAAACTTGTGGCACCAACCGGCATTATCATGAATTCCTGTATGTCTACGTTGTTATCCGCATGTGAACCGCCGTTTAGTATGTTCATCATCGGCACAGGAATTTCTTTTGCGTTTGCACCGCCTAAATAACGGTAGAGTGGAATAGCCGCCTCGTCTGCGGCCGCTTTCGCCACCGCCATCGATACGCCAAGCATCGCGTTCGCGCCAAGTTTTTTCTTGTTGGCCGTCCCGTCGAGCGCGATCATGAGCGCGTCTACTCCCGGCTGGTCTGTCGCGTCATAGCCTAGAAGTTCAGGAGCTATTTTATTGTTTATGTTTGCGATCGCCTTCAGGACACTTTTACCTTTATAGCGTTTTTTGTCGCCATCGCGGAGTTCCAGCGCCTCTCGTGATCCTGTTGACGCGCCGGAAGGGACTGCGGCCCGCCCGAATGCGCCAGAATCTAAAACCACATCTACCTCTATTGTCGGGTTTCCCCTGGAATCGAAAATCTGGCGGCCTTTTATATCTACGATCAAGCTCATGGTAGTCCTCGGATTTTGTTGGTTTTCGTTCAGCGTAATGGACATTCAGGTTCAAAGCAACCCCAATAATTATCTGGTAGTGGGTCAGTTTGCGCATTGTTGTCATGCTGATTCCATTCGATTCACTTCGTTCACTCAGGGCAGGCTCCGCGAAGCATCTCGAATCTATTATTGCGTCAGATCTAATTCGAGATTCTTCGCCTTTGGCTCAGAATGACCAAACTTACCCACTACCAATTATCTTTACATTAAAGCCATTTGGGGCGTCAAATTAGCTATAATCGTTACTTGCGTTCTGGAGTGGTCGTGTATGGCTGATGAGAATAAAAAAGTAAAAACCGGTACAGTGGCGGTTCCATGCCCGAAGTGTAACAAACGGATAAACCTGCCGCTTCGCCAGATTACCGAGAAGGGGGTCTCCTTTCCGTGTCCTGGTTGTAAAACCAAGCTCAAAGTTCGCCGTAACGGGCAAAAGGTTACCGTTTCCGTAATCAAATCAGCGGAAAGCGATATTCTGCCGGAGGAAGAGCCGAAGCAGGAAATAATTCAAAAAACGCCCGCATGGATAGTTACTTTTGCCGACCTTGCCACACTACTACTTACGTTTTTTGTTCTGATGCTCTCTTTTGCCAATATGGACGTTGTTAAATTCAAGGAACTTGTGGGCTCTGTACAGGAACGATACGGGGTCACGTTTCATGAAAGTGGCTCGTATCAGGCGGTTTCAAAGGGGCAGATAGCTGAGCTGGATAGCAACGTTAAAAGTGTATCGGCAAAAGCGGCGCGGGAACAACTTGTGAACGTAATCTACGATGCGATAGTTCGGCAAGGCTTTCGTGGCAAGGTGGCGTTGACCTCTACGGATGAAGGCGTGAGAATGCGTGTGAACGGCAGAGCCTTGTTTGCACCTGGTACGGCAACCTTGATTCCTGAAAGCTTGCGGCTTTTAGATGATATCGTGACTATTATGAAGGAGACCAAAAACCTCTTTCTGGAAATAGAAGGTCATACGGATAATGTCCCCGTGCGGACAAAAAAGTTCCCTTCCAATTGGGAGCTTTCCGTTGCCCGCGCTTCCTCTACGTTGGAGCATATGGTGGCAAAAGGCGCTCCTAAAGAGAGGCTGTCTGCGGCAGGTTTTTCTGATACAAGGCCTCTTTTTGATAATAAAAAGAAGGAAGTAAGGCTTTTGAACAGGCGAGTCGAGTTTTTATTCAAGCAGGATTTAGGCCAGCACATTGAACCTTCATTCAGGCAAAAAAGGTGATGTTATGAAAAAGATTTTTACGGCGTTTGTCATGCTTTCCATGTTCTGCTTTTCCGGCTGTTCCGGTGATGATAACAAAACTGATCTTCCGCAGGAACTTGCGGCAAAAAAAATGCTTGATAAAATATCCATACTTGCAAAGCAGAACAGGTTGGCTGAGGCGAATGAAATTGCCATAACGTTTGAAAAAAAATTCGGCCACACGAAAATATATGCCGAGGCTAAAGTAGGGCTTATGCAAAAAGGGGTTTACGGGAAGGACTATAAAAATGCCGTTACCGGCCAAGCGATTATTGAAATTGAAAACAGGGTGTTAAAATTTTTTAAGGATATGGGCAGGTGGCCACGCCCCTCTGAAATAAAAGCCACGGTAGACGCATGGGGAAGAGCGCTTTACTGGGTTGCGGGCGATGAAACCAAAAACTATGACATGCTTTTTATCTCCTCAGGGCCGGATGGCATTCGTGGTACCGGCGATGAACTCATTATTGTCTGGTCAGAGGAAGACCTTGGTGGGTACAAAGATAAAAGAACAGGCAAGATGGTTGGTCAAACACACAAGGCAAAAAAGGGAAAAACAACGGCCGGCGGAGGAACACCTGCGGTTATTACGCTTGATGAGCTTGCAAAGCAGGAGTTAGCGGCCGGTGTGCCGGAGGATAGCGTTACCACGCTTGAGGCTTTGCGAAAAAACGACCCCATGCATAGGGGCGATGGCGAAGTTATAATGTCGTTAGGTGAGATAAAGGAAAAACTGTAATTGCCGTGAAATATAACCTGCGCCTAAAACTTGTGCCGGAAGCGTTTTAATTTTTTAGTGCAGGTGGCTTGATTATTAAAAACTCGACTCGCCTGTTTTCAGACCTTCCCTCAGCGTCGATATTGCTTGAGATCGGGCGCATATCTCCGTAGCCTGCGGCTTTTAATCTGCTTGGCGCAACACCTTTTGAAGTGAGGTAGCGGGCTATTGAAGCCGCCCTGATTCCGGAGAGTTCCCAGTTGGATAAGTACATGCCGCCTTTTCTTAACGGAATATTGTCTGAATGTCCTTCAATGGTAAGCGTAAAATTGCTTGACCTTATGATTCGCGACAGCCTGTCCAGGAGCTTTTTAACAGCAGGGGTGATCGCGGCGGAACCTGAAGGAAAAACCGCTTTACCCTTTATGCGTATGCGCATTCCCCTTTTTGTAGGGATTATAGACGTGTTGTTGTCCAGCTTATTTTCAGTTATTACTTTCTGTAACGATTTTTTTGTTTCAATAAGCTGGCGTTTAAGTTTTTCATCCTCTTTTTCCTGCTTTTTTTTCTCTTCTTTAGCCTGGTTGCCGGTAAGGATTCCCTGGAAGTCTCCTTCGCGGCGCAGTTTAACGCCGAATGCCGATTGAACGGAGCCTAACATCTCGCGGAATTTTATAACGTCGTTGTTTGAGAAGGAGAGGAGCAGAACAAAAAAAGTGAGCAGTAACGTGGCAAGGTCGGCAAATGTAACTACCCACCCCGGCGCACCGACCTCTTTTGGGGGAAGTTTCCTTGGCGCCACCATATAATCTAGCCTATCTTTGCTTGCTGTTTTGGCGCAAGAAACGCGTTTAGTTTGGCTTTCATAATATTCGGGTTCTCTTTTTTGGAAATAGAAACAATGCCTTCGATGATAAGTTCTTTTATCGAGGTTTCTTCTTTGCTTCTTATTGAAAGCTTTTTGGCAAACGGGAGCGCGACAAGGTTTGCTATAAGGGCTCCATATAAAGTGGTGGTTAGCGCGATAGCCATGGACGGGCCTATCGCGGATGGGTCGGACAGGCTTTGAAGCATCTGCACCAAGCCTATTAGCGTGCCGATCATCCCGAAAGCCGGTGCCAGCATGCCGATCTGTTCGAAAACCTGGGCCCCGTCCTGATGGCGGTCTTGTATGGCGCGTACTTCCGTGGTCAGCATGCCACGGATTGTATTCTGGTCGATTCCATCTACCAGCAGACGAACTCCCTTGTTTATGAAAGGGTCGCTTATCTTCTTTTTTTCAAGTGCGAGCAAGCCTTCTTTACGCGCGATCATGGAGAGGGAAATTAATGATTTTATAACATCGCTGTGTGGTTCCGGTTTGTTTTGGAAAGCTTTTAACACGGTTGAAAAACTTTGCAGAACCGCCTGAAGCGGGAACATCACAAGCGTTGCCGCAGAGGTGCCGCCTATTACCACAAGCACGCTGGGAACGTCTATGAACGACCCTAGTCCGCCAGACCCCATAGACATGGAGGCACCCAAAAGCCCTATGCCTGCAAGCAGGCCTATTACTGTCGCTATATCCATTTAAATTTAACTGAAAATCGCTACCAGAAGTTTATCCGTTGAGACCACCCTTAGACTACAATACTACTATATTTTTATGCGCGATTGTTCCATTTTTGTCGCTAATTTTGTGGAATATGATTACTTGAATTAGAATTTAACCATAATCAAATATTCTCATTTTATACATATGGGTAAACTTACTTTTCTTGGGACAGGCACATCAAGCGGTGTGCCTCTCATCGGCTGTTCCTGTGCGGTATGCGCTTCAAATAATTTAAAGGACAAAAGGCTTCGCTCCTCGGTGTGGATAGAGGCCGATGGGCAGAGTGCGCTAATAGACACGGCGACAGATTTGCGCCAACAGGCTCTCCGTGCCGGAATCATGCGACTTGACGCCGTGTTTTTTACCCATCACCATGCAGATCACGTCCACGGAATCGACGAATTGCGAAGTTTTAACTTTTTACAAAACGAACCTATAGCGTGTTACGGAAAGAGTGAAACCCTTGAAAGAATACGCACCCATTTCGCCTATATTTTTAACGGGAAAAAATCAGAAGGTGGCGGAAAACCAAACCTTGAGCTTAGGGTCATTAATGATACGGTAAAGGTGGGAGCCACGCAAGTTACGCCGGTTCCGGTTGAGCATGGCGCACTCGATATTTACGGCTACCTGATAAACAGGACGGCTTACATAACGGATTGCTCAAAAATTCCCCCGTTGTCTATGAAACTTCTTGCGGGGCTTGACACCCTGATACTAGGCGCCCTCGGCTTAAAGTGGCACAACACGCATTTTACTTTGGAACAGGCTCTCGGCGTAGTTAAGGAACTTGCGCCGCAAACGACATATTTAACCCATCTGAATCATAATCTTGGGCATGATGAAACTTCGAAAAGACTGCCTGCAAACGTCTACCTTGCATGGGACGGGCTTTCTATTGACGTTTGACAGAAATGCCGTAAAAGAAATTGTGGCACCTGTCACTTTTGCCGTTATGGCTATTTTTGCGGGCCTGTTGCCGGTTCACTGGTTGCTACTTATTATGTTCGCATCTGCGGTTGCGCTTGTTGCCATTGCCGGGTTTGGATATTGCCTGGCGTTGCTGGTTCCGCTTGCGTTTTATAAAACTCCACAGCTTCTTCCACCGCTTTATGCGATGGCCTCGGCGTTTGCGTTTTTGGGGGATGGCGTTAAAAAAATTGGATACCTTGGCGCTGTCGGGCTCACCTTTGCGGCTATCGCCGGTTTTTCTTATTCGTTAATCGCTTTTCAGGGGGATGCCAATTTTGCGTTAAAAGATTGTGTGGTCGTGTCAATTTTCCTGGGTGCTATCTCTCTCTTTGTAAATCGCGCCCCGGTGGGTAAAACCTTTTGGCCCGCACCGCATCTGGCGGGGGCGGCGTTTTTTATCTACGCAATGCTCCAGTTCGATTTCGGCAACCTGGTTTACGCAAGTAACTTTGCCACGGGGTTTGCCATTTCCCTTGCGTTAGGCTCTGCGGCATA
>JAJRTC010000070.1 GCA_024278445.1 Nitrospirota bacterium | reverse complement strand
GATGGTCTCAAGCTTTACGCCGATTTCTTCAGAAATAACGTTGCCGCCTGTAAGAATGGCGATGTCCGTTAACATTTCCTTGCGCCTGTCGCCAAAGCCGGGGGCTTTAACCGCCGCTACGTTCAGCGTTCCGCGAAGTTTGTTAACAACCAGCGTGGCAAGAGCTTCGCCCTCGATATCCTCGGCCAGAATGAGAAGAGGTTTACCAAGCTTGGCTACTTTCTCAAGAATCGGAAGAAGGTCTTTCATGTTGGAGATTTTCTTCTCGTTTAACAGAATGTAACAATCTTCCAGGTGGCATTCCATCCTGTCTGCGTTAGTTACGAAGTAAGGGGAGAGATAGCCGCGGTCAAACTGCATACCCTCGACGATTTCAAGGGAAGTTTCCATAGATTTGGCTTCTTCTACGGTGATGACGCCGTCTTTGCCGACTTTATCCATGGCTTCGGCGATAAGGTCGCCTATCGCCTTGTCGTTGTTAGCGGAGATAGAGCCGATCTGTGCGATCTCTTTTTTATCTTTGGTGGCTTTGGATAATCTTTTTAACTTCTCCAAAACTTTTTCCACGGCGATATCGATACCACGTTTCACGTCCATGGCGTTGGCACCGGCGGTGATGTTTTTCATCCCTTCGCGGAATATTGCCTGGGCCAGAATGGTGGCGGTGGTCGTGCCGTCGCCCGCTACGTCGGAGGTTTTGGAAGCGACCTCGTTTACAAGCTGTGCGCCCATGTTTTCATAAGGATCTTTTAACGAGATCTCCTTGGCAACGGTTACGCCATCTTTTGTGATGGTAGGGGAGCCGAAGCTCTTGTCGATTACGACGTTGCGGCCCTTTGGCCCCAATGTAACTTTAACCGCGTTCGCAAGCTGGTCAACACCGCTCATAATCTTGTGGCGGGCGTCCTCGCTAAAAAGTATCTGCTTTGCCATTTATATAAACCTCTCTATAAGTATGTTGTAATGTCAGTCGGTTTTATTCGATAATTCCGAGGATGTCGTCCTCGCGCATCAGGAGATATTCTTCGCCGTTTGATTTTATCTCGGTGCCGGCGTATTTGGAATAGATGACCTTGTCACCTTTTTTCACTGCCATTGCACGCACGGAACCGTCTTCCATGGTTTTACCGGGGCCTGCGGCTACGATTTTTCCTTCTTGCGGCTTCTCTTTTGCCGAATCAGGGATAATAATTCCACCCTTTACTTCCTCTCCAACTTCAACCGCCTGAATAATTACACGGTCGTGCAAGGGCTTAATATTGATAGCCATCTAAATCCTCCTTTAAATACAATCAGTTATATGCTAAAAGTGAAGTTTTATTTAAAAACAACCCTCAAGCCGGACATGGTCCGGTTGTTAGCGCTCTATCGTGACGAGCGCCAATGGACTAGAAGATAGTATGCAAATACCGGAAAAGCAAGCTCTCGCACTAAAAAAAAAGTATTTTTTTTAAAAGTGGGGAGTGTGTATGTTTACATTGGCCAGCTTTTTGGAGAAAAGCCGTTTGTTCATGGTAAAAAACGTGTTATTAAGGGTAACTTGAAAAACATTTTATTAGAATCTTGCGCAGGGGCGGTTTTTGGTTTTTAATGGTGTGGTGAGTCATGAAAACTTTACGCCGTTTTGGCAATTTAATGAGTTGTTTCACTGGATGGTTATGAAGATTATATCTTTTTTATTTCTTATAGTTATATCAACATTCTTTCAGGCATGTGCCTCAGACCCTGTAGACAAAGCTTTTGCCGGGAAACTCGACAACGACGAGGAGCAGAGCGTAATTGTTGAATATTGCCAGAGTTGTCATACTCATCGCAATTTTATTCCCAAAAAGCATATCTCGTCGGTTACCGAGCTGTATGCCGATAAAGAATATCGCTATACCGAAAAGTGCGTTACCTGTCACAGCATAAAACGTGATTTTTGGCGGGATATTATCAGATACACCTATTTCCCTGAAGGACGTATCGTTGTTCAATGAGCAATAGCAAGATTAGTATCGGAATAATCGGAGCCGGTGACGGAGCCGTTGCCCTTCTCAAAATCTTCGAAGAGGACGATGAAATAGAGCTTATCGCGCTGGCTTACAGAACCAAAGACAGGCCGGCAGTTAAAAAAGCTGAAGAGCTTGGAATGACTCTTTATGCCGATTACAAAAAACTTGCGGAAAGTAGCGATATCGACCTCATCATAGAGGCCACCGGAGCGCCTGACGTGATCGATTATCTTGAACATAAAAGATCCTCGAAAGCCGAACTGTTGTGTGGTGAAGGGGTGCGCTTTCTCTGGCTCATGGTTGGGCAGTACAAAAAACGGCAGGAGGAGATGGACAGGAGCCTTCAGGAACAAAAAATTCTCTATAGCGCCGGTGTTATGTTGGCTTCTGCGGCAAACACGGAACAAACGCTCGACCTTATAATGGAGTCCGCCTTAAGCCTTACCGGCATGGCGGCAGGTTCGATTGCCTTGTATGACGAGGAGCGCGGGCTTATGCATATCAAGGTCTCCATGGGTTTTGACCACGTTCGCCTGCCTGAGTATTACAACTGGAAAGTGAGGCTTGGCGGGCTTACCGGGCATATCCTCTCCAACGATCAGCCTACCGTGATAGAGGATCTTTTAGGCGGCGTTTCTTTTGACACCAGCCACTTGCTGGAGATGGGCGTGCGCTCGCTTATTGCAACCCCTCTCAAGGTGGAAGGCAAAATTATAGGTATCCTCTACGTTGACGATTTTAAGCCAAAAATGTTTACGGAACGCGAGGTAAATATCCTGAACCTGCTTGGCGTTCAGGCTGCTGCGGCTATAGATAAAGCCCTTCTTTTGGAAAAGGCGGAGACTCTGGCCGTTACAGATGAACTTACCAAGCTTTATAACCACCGCTATTTTGTGCGTGCGCTGGAACGTGAAATGAAAAGGGCGGACAGGTATGGTTATACGTTGGGGCTTTGCATGATTGACGTCGATTATTTTAAAAACTATAACGACACATTTGGTCATCTGCAGGGCAATATCGTGCTTACCTCGTTATCCAAGATACTTTTAAAGGCGGCACGGGATTCTGACATCGTGGCTCGTTACGGTGGCGAAGAGTTTGCCGTTATACTGGTTCAGGCGGACGAGGAAAAATCGGCTTTTGTCGCAGAACGTATTCGCAAAGAAGTCGAAGCCCATAAATTTTCCGGCGAAGAAACACAGCCCAACGGAACGGTGTCTATCAGTATCGGTGTCGCCAACTATCCAAACGACGCCAAGCGACTGTTCGATTTAATAGAATCTGCCGACCGTGCCATGTACAGGTCAAAAAATGATGGCAGGAACAGGGTTACCATGTATAACTCTATTGCCATACCGGAAGAAGAGGAAACTGCCTAACCCTGTTTTTTTTGCATCAACGAGACCCTTCCTGACACCCGTCATCCGTCATGACGATGCGTGTATCGCGCACCCATGAGCGTAACCGCTATGTGTGCCTGGCCTATTTATTGAGTTTCGTGTGAACCCACCCGTCTGTCTTTAAAGTGGCTAATTTTTCAAAGCCGCCTCTATTTTTTCGTTGATTTCACCTAGTATCATCTCAGACGGCAGGTTATGCATGGCCGCAGTTTGTTCTACCGTTTCCGTTTGATGGCCAGGGCAGGTGAAGCAGGCGGCACCGTAATGAGTTTCAAAAACCGGCTTGGTTTCAGGGTACACTTCCAGCAGGTCACCTATAAGAGTGGTAAGTTTTGCCATCTCGCCATGTTTGAATTTGGGGTTGCCAGCAACCGCAACCTCCGCCTCCGCTTGTGCCTGTTCCACTTCATCGGTATTTAAGAGCTTTTTGCCTTCCAGTCAGGCTATTAGCGGGAACAACTCGATGCCTGCTTTTTTTGCGGCCATCTCAAGCGAGATCATTTTGCCAACGGTATTAACGGCGGCAGGGTTGGCTACGTTTCCTAAACCTTCCTGTATAAGCGCTTCTTGCAGGTGGGGCCATTTTTCCACTATTTCCGCAATTTTCATTTGGGGTGAAAGCTTTATTTCAACTACAGGTTCTTGTGCTTCCGGAACCGGGGCGGGAGTGGGCGCGGGTGTTTCTTTTTCTTCCGGCTCGTCTCTTAGCACCGAGTACATGTTGATGACGAAAAGAATTATCGCTACGCCAATAATAGCGGAGAATAAACCAAACAAGGAGCGCAATGGGCCAGTCGTCCAGAAAGCTCCTACGCCATAAAGAAGCACCATTCCTATGAGCCCTGCGTTCATAAGCCAAAAATGGAGCGGTATCCAGCTTGGAAACGGAACCGGTTTTGCGTTAAATCTTGGCAGGATATGGTAAGACACGCCAAAGATGAGCATCGCCACAAAACCTACCAGCATAAGGTGAACGTGTATGAAACGAAGTTCCTGGGCCGCCATGTCGCCAAACGCCATATGTAGCCCAAGGAGCATGCCCAAAGCCAGGTATATAAAAGAGGATTTGATAAATAGTTTGGTATATTTGTCCATGAAAAACTTCCTTCCGCTACAGCGCTTGCCCATTGACAGGGCGCTATCCGAGATGACAAGCGCATGGTGTGAAATAATTTATAAGCTACCAAACGTAACTTAAACCCTAGGCAAATGTTATGACGAAAATCATATTATGGTATGGCTTGGGGGCCGCTAGGTGTATACTGGCTTGGCTTGAAATTGCTTTTGTGTAGGCAAGTCATAGTCTGCCGATTTCCTGTAAACATTGGAAGGTGTTGAATTGCTTAAAGAAATAGATATTTTTTCTTCCATGCCTGATAACGTTTTGCTGTGGCTTAACGGCCATGTGGCATGGAAAGAGCTAAGAAAAGGTGAATATCTTTTCCATGAAGGTGAAGTGGCGGACCATGTTTTTGTGATAACGCGTGGCCGAGTCAAGATTGTAAAAGAGTTTCCCAATGGTAAAAACGCTATTATAGGCATGTTTTCAATAGGGGCTACCGTTGCTGAAGTTGCGGCGGTTGATGGCCTGCCATATCCTGCTTCCGCTATAACGTTGGAAAACTCCACGATAGGCGTTGTTCCATCTGATATATTTTTGGAGACGCTCAGAAGGGAACCTGATGTCGCCATCAAGTTAATCTCCGGCCTTGGAAGCAAGCTTCGCAAGTTGACCGATAATTTAGGGTCTATTTCTACTCAGAAGGTAGAAAAAAGGCTTGCGCGTTTTTTAACCAAGCTCAGCCGCGATATCGGGGTTAAAAACGATGCTGGCCTGCTTCTTACGCTCCCGATGACCAGGCGCGATTTAGCCGAAATAATTGGCACTTCGTTTGAGGTGGTTGAGCGGGCGCTTAAGAAAATGCGTGAAAATAGTGTAATATCAGTTGATGGTAAAAAGATTCTGATTATTGATTTCGAAGGTTTGTCTGCTATGTCTGAAAATTGACGTAAGGAGCGTATCCAGGTTGCCATGGCCGGGCTGTTTTCTGGCAAATTGAGCCTTGGATGAAAAAGACATTGAATTCATGAGATATATTTTATAAAATAACTACGAAAACCAATTAGTTGTGGGGAAAATGAATAAAGATAAAGTAAAAGATATTGTGGGCACGGTAAACCGGGCTCTGGTAGATGGGGAAGCTACGCTAGAAGAGATGGAGGCTATTGTGCAGTCTCTGGTTCGCCATTTTTTAGATAACCTGACTGATATAGCGGATATCGACTATTTTCAGGACAGGCTCAACGACATGGTAGACAAGTATGTAGACACCCATTTTGAGGATGCGTTTGAGGATAAACTGGGCTAAGGCTTGATAGCTTTCTTCTCGGCCCGTAAAATCAGACGATTAGGATTGACGAGGCTGTTAATAATCTGTTAAATTAGGCCTTATTTTAAAGCGCTTTAAGAGTTGTTTGTCGCTTTAAAAAATAAGTTAGCTTGATACATCTTTCAAGGTCGAAGAGGAAATTTCCATGACGAAATCGGAGATGGCGGAAAAGCTTGCTGATAAAATTAATATCAAAAAGCAACAGGCGGAAGAGATTATAAACATCTTTACCGAAAGCATCATGGAGGCGCTCTCAGGTGGTGACAAGGTTGAGATTCGTGGTTTTGGCAGTTTCAGAGTTCGTCTTCGTGCTGAAAAAGAGGGCAGAAACCCAAAAACCGGTGAAAAAGTTTTTGTTCCGGCTAAAAAGGTTCCTTTTTTCAAAACGGGCAAAGAGTTCCGCGAGATAGTCGATAAAGGATACAAACGTCAGCTTGAAGGTGGGCCAACAGATACTGCTTCGGCGGGAGAGTAGGTGCAATGATCACAACTTGCATTTACAGAATGGAAAAAGAGGTTACGAATTGGCCTCGCAATATCCGGGGCTTATCTGAAATTACGGCAACATAGGTCTACTTGGCGTTATCGCGGGCGAAACATCACACTTTGTCATCCTGGACCGAAGGTGAAGGATCTCGCTTTTGCTATGAGATTCTTCGTCGCCTATGGCCCCTCAGAATGACAAAATACGCAACCCGTCATTTTTTCGCAAGTAGGTTCTTTTTCTACCTTCCTTTTGGTGCGTTCGGTTTCTTTAAAATATAAGTATCACCGGCTAAAACGGCGTATCCCTCCTTAATTTGTCCCACTATATCAAGGTTAAAGTTTTCACCTTTACTTGTTATAATTTCGAATGACCGTTCTACGGGTCTCATTTTTTGAACAAGCCTTTCGCCATTTTTAATTATTACTGGGTAATACCCCATGTTTAT